>JABDMN010000330.1 GCA_013001485.1 Acidimicrobiia bacterium | reverse complement strand
CTCGCCAACGACGTGCGATGTGGTCACGGATCCACAGTGGGCCCTCTCGAGGACGAACAGCGGTACTACTTGATGAGCCGGGGAATCGACCGGCCCCGAGCCGATCGCCTCCAGGTGAGAGGCTTCTTCGAGGAGGCCATCGGTCGCTTCCCGCACCCACAGCTCGCCGGCCCGCTTCGGGAGTGGATCAACGACAAGTACGTCAGCGCTCAGGAGCAGGGTCGGGTATGAGCGAACGATTCTCTATCGGGCAACTCGCCGATCTCCCTGAAGGAGCCGGGGTGAAGGTCGAGGCCTACGGTCATCGCATCGCCGTTTTCCGCATCGAGGACGACATCTACGCCATCGGCGATCGCTGCAGCCACGCCGAAGCCTCGCTCGCCGAAGGCGAGGTGTTCGACATGGACGTCGAATGTCCTCGCCACGGGTCCGCGTTCAATCTTCAGACCGGTGAACCCGATGCGTTCCCCGCAACCCGTTCTGTCCCCGTCTACGTAGCTGAGGTTGCCGATGGCGAAGTGTTCTTGACCGTCGAGGGGGAATCGTGAGCGTTGCGCTGTCCGTCAACGGGCTCACCGCACGTATCGGAGATCTCGACATACTCCGCGGCGTCGATCTCGAGGTTCCCTTCGGGGAGGTGCACGTGCTGATGGGCCCGAACGGGTCTGGCAAGAGCACGCTGTGCCATGCGCTCATGGGGCGATCCGGGTACGAGACGGGCGGCTCGGCGACAGTCAATGGTGTGTCGATCCTTGATCTCGAGACCGACGCCAGGGCGGCAGCCGGCCTGTTCGAGGCCTTCCAGTATCCCGTCGAGATCCCCGGGGTGTCGTTCCGCGACCTGGTCGCCGAGATGGCCGCGTCGTCTTCGGAGCCCGATGTCGTGTTGAGTCGGGCCGACCAGGCTGCCGAGCAGCTCAAGATGGGTCCGTTCCTCGATCGTCCGGTCAATGTCGGGCTCTCGGGTGGTGAGAAGAAGCGTGCCGAGATGTATCAAATGGCCGTGGCCGCCCCCCGTGTCGCCATCCTGGACGAGATCGACTCCGGTCTCGACATCGACGCAGTCCGGGAAGTCGCCGGTCTCGTCGAGGAGTTGCGCGGGCCAGATCTCGGCGTCCTGATCATCACCCACTACAGCCGTATCCTGCGCTACATGGAACCTGACAAGGTCCACGTGATGGTCGATGGGCGCATTGTGCGCTCGGGCGGGCCGGAGGTGGCCGACGAGCTGGAGGCTTCCGGCTACGAGGCAGAGCGCTCCGGTGGTGGCGATCCGCTCGCCGACCTCCCGTGACCTCGAACGAACTCCCCGTCTTCACATCCACTGACGACGCCGAGCTGTTCCTCGTCGAGCGGTTGAAGCTCTGGGCCGTGTGGGTGATCGCTCTTGCGCTGCTCGTCTCGCTGACCGGCTGGTGGCTGCTTGGTGCCGCCATCCTGGTGCTGGTCAATCTCGGGGCGCTCGCCCGGCCTCTGCATGCCAGGGCGGAGCGACTCGTACCTGACGACGAACAGGTGGGTGGGGCAATCCAAACGATGTTCGGGCGTGGCACGCGACGCGATCGACTGGCTCGCACGATCATGTATGGCGCCGGGCCACTCGGTGAGGCTCTCGAGATGACCGGGCGATCCCGTTTGTGGCTCGCGGTGCATTGGGGAGCTGTTGGTCTCACCGTCGCTGCCTTCGTGCTGGTGTTCATTGGCGGCTGGCTTGCCTAGTGACGTCTGCGCTCATCATTCCGGTCCCTCGTGCTGAACCGCTCGTATCGGGCTTGCGCGCTGAGCACGACCCGGCTGCTGTAGTTGGCATACCCGCTCACATCACGGTCCTCTACCCCTTCATGACGGGCCGGCCGATCACGCCCGGCGTCATCGATGATCTGTCGGCGCTGCTCGCCCCGCGCCCGTCCTTCGAATTCGACCTGGTCGACGTCGACTCGTTCGACGACACCCTGTTCCTGGTACCGGAACCTGCCGAACCGTTTGCCGACCTCACCAACGTGCTCCACGACCATTGGCCCGAGTATCCGCCGTACGAGGGGGCGTTCCCCGACCTCGTGCCCCATCTCACCGTTGCTCATGGAGATGGCGCGACGTTCGAGTGGATGACCCCCGAGCTCGAAGCCGGTCTACCGATCCACTGTGTTGCTGACACGGTGATGCTCTTCACGGAAGGCGACGACGCTTGGGGCAGCTCGGGGAGGTTCTCTCTCGTATGAACTGGTGGGAGGAGTACGGAGCGCGGGTGACGATCGCCATCGGCGTCGTCGCCGGGCTGTCGCTGATCCTGAACCTCGTTGTTCTCGCCGGTTGGCTTGGCTTCCGATCTGATGTGAACCGGCTGTCTCCGTCGGTCGAGTCTGCCCTCAACGAGAGCGTCGCTGACATCGCCTCACTGCGCGAGTCGACGCTGACGTTCGAGGTGGACATCGATGAGTCCCTGCCGATCTCGGCCACCATCCCGCTCAACCGAACATTCCAGGTGCCCATCGTCACGTCGTTCCCGATCACCGAGACGTTCCTTGTCGATGTGGTGGTGCCGGGGCCGTTCGGTATCGAGATCCCGTTCCAGGCCGAAGTACCTGTGGACATGGACGTCCCGATCGACGTGGTGGTGCCGGTGCAGATCGCCGACGACATCCCGATCGACCTCGACCTGCCGGTGGAGCTCCGGCTCCCGGTGACGGTCGACGTCAGCGGCACCGACCTTGGCCCGCTTCTCCAGACTCTCGAAACCCGACTCGCCGAGATCGCCCGCATCGTTGCCGAGTTGGGGTGACAACCCACCGGTAGGCTCAGGGACGATCGCCACTCGAGGAGCAGCATGCGCATCGAACGTGACTCCATGGGAGAGGTCTCCGTCCCAGCTGACGCCTACTACGGGGCGTCGACGCAACGGGCCGTCGACAACTTCCCGATCTCAGAACTCCGGTTTGGCCGCCGTTTCATATGGGCCCTTGGCTTGATCAAGGGGTCTGCGGCGAAGATCAATCGTGAGAACGGATCGGTCGACGCCGACAAGGCCGAGGCGATCATCTCGGCAGCCGACGAGGTGATGAATGGCTCCCACGATGGCCACTTCGTCGTGGACATCTTCCAGACCGGGTCGGGAACCTCGACCAACATGAATGCCAACGAGGTCATCGCCAATCGGGCGACGGAGATCATGGGTGGAGAGTTGGGATCGAAGCTCGTTCACCCCAACGACCACGTCAACGCCGGCCAGTCATCGAACGATGTGATCCCCACGGCGATCCATGTCGCCGGGGTCGCTGCAATCCGCGAAGACCTCATCCCGGCGCTGGACGGTCTTGCCGGAGCGCTCGAGGCAAAGGCCGAAGAGTTCGATGCGATCATCAAGTCGGGGCGAACGCACCTGATGGATGCGACCCCGATCCGTCTCGGTCAGGAGTTCGGGGGATACGCGGCGCAGATTCGCAAGGGCATCGACCGCAGTGAGGCGGCCGCTGTCGAGCTGGAGGAACTGGCCTTGGGCGGCACCGCTGTCGGTACCGGCATCAATGCCCCCGCAGGGTTTGCCCCTGCGGTGATCGCCTCCATGGCGAAGACCTCCGGCCACGGGTTCTATGAAGCCGTCGACCACTTCGAGGCGCAGGGAGCCAAGGACGCCGTGGTCTCGGCCTCCGGAGCGATGAAGACGGTGGCCACGTCGATGTTCAAGATCGCCAATGACCTTCGCTGGTTGTCGAGCGGTCCGCGCACCGCCATCGCCGAGATCAAGCTCCCGTCGCTCCAGCCGGGCTCATCGATCATGCCCGGAAAGGTGAACCCGGTTATTCCCGAGATGGCGATGCAGGTCGCCGCTCAGGTGATGGGCAACGACACGGCGATCGCCTGGGGCGGTGCCAACGGCAACTTCGAGCTCAACGTGATGATGCCGGTGATGGCTCACAACCTCCTCGAGTCTGCAGCACTTCTGTCGCGGGCCGCTGACGTGTTGCGGACCAAGTGCATCGAGGGCATCGAGGCGGATGAGGCACGGGCGACCGAGCTCGTTGAGCGGAACGTGATCATCATCACGGCCCTGGTTCCCAAGATCGGCTACGACCTGGCGGCCAAGGTGGCGAAGACAGCGTTCGAGGAAGGTCGCGGCGTGCGCGACGTTGCACTCGAGATGGAGGTCTTGCCTGAGGCTGACCTAGATGCCGCCCTCGACCTCCGGCCCATGACCGAAGGTGGCGTCATCGGCTAGCGCGGGTGCGCTGCCTCCGGTTCACGGTTTCGATGGTCCGGACGGCAGCGAGGACCATCAGCACCAGCAACCCGTAGCCGAGTGCGAGCCAGGTGTTGCCGTCCATCGAAGCGGCTGTGGTGTCGTTGCCTGCAAGGAACGAGAGGACGGCGGCCGCGATCGCGGCGATGGCAGCGAGCCACCACACGTCGACCCATCTGTTGCGGCGGTACGACGTCCAATTGCGGCCGGTCGCCTCGTGGTGTGACCCCCGCCAGGCATCGTTGACGACTCGGTGCGGGACGAGCAGGTTCGCGATCGGGATGAACCAGGAGGCGATGGCCAACCATCCGGGAATCCTGCGACCCGTGATACCGAAGGCCTCGATGTTCTCGTGCACGCGGTATGCCCAGGCGACGACGAGCCCAAACGCCAGGGCTCCGAAGCCGACCGCGAGTGGCCGCAGCCACAGATTGAGGACGTCGCGGACCTGCTCGGCGCTCTCCAGGGTTCCCGAGCCATCCCGGAACGAATCGAGCCTGATGTTGAGCAGAAGCAGTCCACCGACGGTCAGCACGGCGACGAGTCCGAATGCCACCAGCGCCAGTTGCGCCCATTGACCGACCGGCCCGGCCGTGAGGTATCCGGCGACATCGTCGGTGGCCTCGTATCCGCCCTTCATCTCGGCGATCGACGTGTGCAGCGCTTCGTCGATTCGTGCCGACGGGGCGACAGGTTCGGCAGTGACAACGCGGTCCTTGTTCAAGTCGACGACGTCAAGGATGTCCCGCGGCTGGCTGATCAGGTGCACCCGGGGTGTGGGCTCGATCTCGGGAGTCGACGGTGGTGGGGGTGGCGCCTCGCCGACGGCCCGCAGCAGGGGTCGGACGCCGCCGGCGGCGAGCGAGTTGCCACAAGCGCCGCAATGGCTCCAGGTGACTCCAACCGCGTTGTGGCATGAGGGGCACTCGAGCTGGCGCGGCGCCATCTCCATCACCTCGATGTTGGACCCGCACGTTCCGCAGAACGGCTCATCGCCCGTTCTCGTGGCGCCGCAGTGGAGGCAGTAAGTCACGTCGCTCATGATCCCGGCTCCAGCCAGATCTGTGCAAGTTGGTGGGAGCCGCCGATGCCGACTCCCGTTGGCAGCACGGGCGATCCGGCTGGCGTTGCGAACCCTGTGTTGACGTCACGGACGTCGGGCTGCGAGATGATGCCGGTTATCGCCCAACCCAGCCACAGGTTGTACGCCTGGTCTGCGAAACGGCGGTTGACGTCCTCGGCCGCCGTTCGACGGGCGGCGTCGTCCGCCGATGTGCGGATCACCGCCAGCGCTTCGTCGATGACCGGGTCTCGCAGCCGGCTGAAGTTGACGGTGACCGTCCCGTAGTCGATGGCGTTCAGCGAGTTCCACCAGACGTTCTGCAAGTCTGGATCGAACCCCGAATGCAGCCGCCAGAAGTAGGCCTCGAAGTTCCCGGTGAGCGCGTACCCGATGTACAGGCTCTGGTCGATCGTCTGCACGGTGACGTCGATGCCGACCTCTTCCCAGAACTGGGCGTACAGCTCAGCCGAGATGCGGTTGAACTCGTCTGAGGTGGTGGTGAAGGTGATCGACAGAGGCCCGTTGTCGGCTTCCCAGGCGTCCACGAGCGCCCTGGCGCCGTCGGGGTCATAGGTGGGGAAACCGGTGTCGTCCAGGTAGCCGATCATGCCCGGGCTGAAGGGGCCGTTGGCAACGTCGAAGATGCCGCCGTTGCGACCCTGCTTGATCAGCTCGTAGTCGAGGGCCATGGCCATTGCGCTTCGCACCCGGGAGTCGCTCACGGGAGAGGTGGGGTTGCCGGCGTTGAGCATGATGTAGGTCGTCTCTCCGAACTCGGCGGCCTCGACCATCGAGAACTCGCCGATCCGCTCCCGGAACCGGGCGATCTCGTCGCCGTTCGACGTGTGGATGATGTCGACCCGGTTGTCGAGCAGCGCCTGCGACCGGTCACGGATGTTGCGCAGCGGGGTGAACTCCACAGCGTCGAGGTAGGGGAGGCCCTCCCTCCAGTACGAGTCGTTGCGCACGGCGCGGAACGTCCCTCCCGGCTCGTAGGAGTCGAACACGAACGGACCCGTGCCGACCGGGGTCAAGGCCAGGGACGGGTCGGTGTCGACCGCAGCCAGCCACGTGGAGGACGCGACATACCCCACCTGAGTCGTCAGGACGGAGGGGAAGGTCACCCACGGTTGGCGCATTGTCACGGTCACCGTCATGTCGTCCTGGGAGATATCAGCGACGTTTGTGAGGAAGGGGCCCGTCACGAAGCTGCGCCGGTGCCGCTGCAGATTGTCGGCAACCACGGCTCCGGTGAGCGAACTGCCATCGTGGAACTCGATCCCTGGTCGGGTTTCCAATGTCCACACGGTCCAGTCGGAGTTCGGTGTGATCGAGGCCAGGAGGTTGCCCTCGACCTCGAGATCGCGCGTCGGGAGGGCGAGAGTGTCGTAGACCGAACGCATCACCATGTGTCCAGATACGGCTGCTGCCGTCCCCTGCGGTGTCCATGGGGTCAACGAGTCGGCCTCGATGCCGTAGCGGAGAGTGCCCCCGTACACGGGGTCCGTCGAGACCTGGGGGAGGGTGCTCGTCGGAGTCTGCCCTGCGACGGTGGTCTGCCGTCCGACGGTGGTCGTCGGGGTTTCGGGGACGGTGTCGAGGTTGCCCGAGGCCCCTGCCGCGCAGCCGGCAACCGTCATCGCCACCGCAGTGAGAAGCGCTACGGATCGCCGGTTCAGGGTCACGGTTGGCGAGCGTACCCGGCTGGTACGATCGCCGACAATCGCCTATGTCTGAGACCCGCACTGCTCGTTTTGCCCGTGGCCTTGTCAATGTGCTCTCTGGCGTCCTGGCGGTCGGAGCGGTCCTCGGTGTGGCGGCTGCGCTGGTTCTGTTCACTCCCGGCAACAATGCTGCGGCCGTGACAGAGGCGGCGCCGGCGGTCACCACGTCCACAACGACAGCGACGACGACGTCCACTACGACCGTGGCGTCGGAGTCTTCCACCACTACGACGACAATCGCCTCTGACGTCCTCGGCATCCGTGTCGACACCCCCCGTGCCTACCGGGTCGGTCGGGGACAGAGCCTCGACGATGTCGCTTCCGAGGTTGGCGTGTCGGTAGACGAGATCCTCGCTCTCAATGGCTTGCCTGACGCCTCGCTCGTGGAGATCGGCACCGTCCTCCTGCTCCCTGCCGCTGCCGATGAGCCCGCCACGGTGCCGGCCGTGCTGGTCGACGAACCCGAACGCGCCGCCCTTGGATCGGTGTTCGACCGCTGGGCCGAGCAATACAACGTCCCTTCAGAGCTGGCCAAGGCGGTGGCCTGGCACGAGTCCGAGTGGAACAACGACGCGGCCGACGGGGGAGTCGGCATCGGCCAGCTCGACACGGCGCTCTATGCCTTCGTCGCTGACAGCGTCGTCGGCATACCGCTGGATCCGACGGTGCCTGCCGAGAACATCCACCTAACCGTCGCCTACCTGGGGTGGTTGCTCGATGCCACCGAAGGGGACACGTCGGCGGCCCTCGCCGCATATGACCAGGGGCTCGTATCGCCCCGAGACCTCGTGTGGGACGAGGCAACCGTCGAATACCTGTCCTCGGTGCTCGCACTGCGCCCGGTCTTCGACCCACGGTCCGGGGTCGAAGCCGGCTCCTAGATCAGTGGCACTGTCACCAGTCGTCTGGTGGCTTGATCTGTCTTTGTTGAGGTGAACTCTCGGGGTCGATGTGACAGCCGTTGCGGTGGATGGCGATGTGGTGGTGGAACCAGCACACGGTGGTGAGGTTTCCGGCGTCGTGGGTGCCGCCTTTCGAGCGGGGGATGATGTGGTGGACTTCGAGGCGGTAGCGCGACGTACATCCATCGATGGTGCAGCCGCCGTCACGGTTCAGAATGTGGCGGCGGAGTTTCGGTGGCACTACCCGGGTCGTCGGACCAACCGCGATGGGGGTTCCGTGACGGTCGACCATGACCTCAACGGCGCCTTCACAGGTGATGGCATCCAACGTGTCAGGTCCGATCCGGGGCCCACCCGTGATCCGAACCCCGGTCTCTGCGTCGGTACTCGAGGCCTGGGTGGCGTCAACCATGACGGACACGACATGGCCCTGTCCTTGGGGTTCGACACCGTGGAGCCAGTCGGAAGCCAACGCCACCAACCCGTCGGCGCGGCGTTGTTCTCTGGTACCTGCATCTGTGGGGATCTGGTCTGCGCGGTGGTCCAACGCTGTCGTGACGGTGTGCCAATCCATGCCCGTGAACTGGCCTGAGAGGAACCCGGCGGTCTCGTCGAGTGACATCCATGCTCGGACGTGGCGTTGCTGGTGGGTTTGGCGTTCATCGCGACGCCTGATTCTCCGCACCTTCGTCGCCAGACGGTTCACGCCGGCGATGTCCCGAGACGCTGCCTCGGCCATCTCGACGTCACGGCCCCCGGCCACAAACAGTTTCGCCAACGCATGGGTTCGATCAAACGTCGCCTCGCCGGATGCCAACTCAGACATGCGAGGAGACTCCTCGGGAGTCCGATATGACGTTTCCAACAGAGCGTCAGCCGTGGAACGCGACACATCCAGCTCACGTGCCAGCCGGTTCACGCCAGCACCCTCGTTGGGCCACGCCTTCCGTGACAGCTCCCGCAACGCACACACCTGACGGGCCCGCAACCGAGAAATCTCCCGCTCCGCCGACTTGATTTCCTCAACCAGATCGGCCCGAGACACCAACCTGAGGTCTTCGGCCAAAACATCCATAAACCGACAATATGACCCACCTACGACAAGAAACCTCAACAGACATGAGTTGAGTAGGAATTCCCGGAATCTGTCACATCAAGTAGGGACTTCACGCGATGACCCCACCGCGAGACGATGGAAGGAGAAAGGAGGCCACATGCGACGGCTTCTCTCCCTGCTCGTCGTCGTTGCCCTGGCCGTCGCCGGGTGCGGTGACTCCGACGAGCCGACGGACACGACAACGACCACCACGGCCGCCACGACCACGACGGCCGCCAACACGACAACTCAACCCACAACGACCACAACGGTCCCTGTGGTCGCCGAGCCGGCCACGCTCTTCATGTTTCTCGACTCGACTGAGCCGGATGGGCCGTTCCTCGCCGCCATTGACCCGCAGGACCCGGGATGTTGCTCCGATGAGCTGATCAGCACCCTGGACGCCCTCGTTGTCGGGCCCACGCAGGATCAAATGGACATGGGCGTCAGCTCGGCGATCCCCGCCGGAACGGTGCTCCTTGGAGTCGATGTCGATAGCGGCATCGCAATCGTCGATCTCTCGACCGACTTCACATCGGGCGGTGGCTCATTCTCGATGGAGGGTCGTGTCGCCCAGCTGGTGTGGACCGCTACCCAGTTCGATGGCATCGACGCGGTCCGTCTCGCCGTCGGGGGAACAGTGGTCGACTATCTCGGTGGTGAGGGAATCGATGTATCCGAGCCTCGGACCCGCGCCAACACGACGACTCTGTTGCCGGCAATCTTGATCGAGGAGCCAGCCCATGGGGCCACGGTCGAAACACCGTTCACGCTTGCGGGCATGGGGATGGTGTTCGAAGGCGAGTTCATGTACACGATCGTCGACGAAGACGGAGTAATCGTTCTCGAGGACTTCACCGCTGCGAAGATGCCTGACATCGGCATTCACGGACCGTTCGAGGTCACCATCGATGTCGACATCGATGGTCCGGGTTCGGTCATCGTTTGGGAGCAGTCCGCTCGGGACGGCAGTCAGATCAACATCGTCGAGCACCCGGTGGTGTTTGGCTAGTCGTTGTCGAGGACGCGACGGAGACCGGTGCGAAGTGCCTCCACTTCGTCGTCGGTCAGGTGCTTGCCGAAGAGCTCGAGAATCCCCTTCCGGTGAAACCGGCCGGCATCCTTGAAGGTCTCAAGACCAGACGCGGTCAAGGTCACGTAGGTGCCGCGCCCGTCTTCATCGGCCGGCAGCCGCTCCACCAAACCTGCCTCTTCGACCTTGTCGATGAACCGGGTCAGTGCGCTCCGGCTGACGAGTAGGGACTCCGCAAGCTCATGCATCCGCAGCTGCTGGTGGTCAGCCTCGTAGAGATGCAGAAGGACGTCGTACCACTCGATCGGGAGATCGAACTTCGAGCTGAGTTCGTCCCCGAGCCGATCGATGAGCCGGCGCTGCGTTGTGATCAGCAAGCGCCAGGCTTCGATGCGATCGACATCACTCGCCGGCAGCCCGGTGTCACCCACCGGCAGCCTCCCGGAGTGCGTCCTGCAGCGTTGCCCAGGGCAAATCGGCGCATTTGATTCGCACCGGGAACTTCCTCACCCCTTGGAGGGCCTCGAGATCGCCAAGCACCGAACCGGGCCGGCTTTCGTCGATCGGGTCATCGCCCTCCTCGATTGCCATCATCAGCTTGAACTTGTGAATCAACTCGTCGACCTCGGGCAGGGTCTTGCCCACGATGGCCTCGGCCATCATCGACCCCGATGCCTGGGAGATGGAACACCCCTGGCCCTGGATCGCGGCGTCCACGACGGTGTCGCCCTCGACTGCCAGGTCGAGGGAGAACTCGTCGCCACATGACGGGTTTGTTCCTTCAGCGTGCACGTGGTCTCCGGCCAGCGATCCCTGCCGTCGCGGGCTGCGGTAGTGGTCGAGGATCACACTGCGGTAGAGCTCCTCAAGCGACATCGAACACCTTCCGAGCGTGGTGGAGTGCGCCTATCAGTTGGTCGATCTCTTCCCGGACCGTGTACACGTAGAAGGACGCTCTGGCCGTGGCGGGGATGCCGAGATGGCGCATAAACGGCTTGGCGCAGTGGTGGCCCGCTCGTACCGCGACTCCTTCCTGGTCGAGGATGGTCGCCAGGTCGTGGGCATGGATGTCGGCCAGGGTGAAGCTGATCGCCCCGCCCCGGTTCTCCGGATCGGCCGGTCCGTACACGGTGAGGTCGGGGATGTCGCCGAGCTGGCCGAGGGCGTACCGGGTGAGGTCGACCTCGTGCTCGCGAACGACGTCCATGCCAACCTTCTGGAGGTACTCGACGGCGGCTCCGAAACCGACTGCCTCGGCGATCGGTGGCGTCCCTGCCTCGAACTTCTGCGGTATGGGGGCCCAGGTGGACTCATGGAGGCGAACGTCAGTGATCATTTCGCCCCCGCCTTCGGCGGGCTCCATCCGCTCCAGCAGCTCCCGGCGTCCCCACAACGCACCGATTCCCGTCGGACCGAGCATCTTGTGGGCGCCGAACGCAACGAAATCGGCACCCATCTCGGCTACGTCAACCACCGAGTGAGGAACTGCCTGGGCACCGTCGACGACCACGATGGCCCCCACCTGGTGGGCGGCGTCGGCCAGGGCGCGAACGGGCCCGATGGTGCCGGTGACGTTGGACATGGCAGTCACTCCGACCACCTTCACTCGCTCGTCGAGGACCTCGTCCAGCGAGCTGATGTCGATCTGGAAGTCGTCGTCGATGTCGAGGTAGATCAATTCGGCGCCGGTGTGTCGGGCGATGATCTGCCACGGGACGATGTTGGCGTGGTGTTCGATCTTGGTGAGCAGGATTCGGTCGCCTTCGCCGAGGTTGTCGAGACCCCAGCCGTACGCAACGTGGTTGATGCTGGCGGTGGTTCCCTTGGTGAACACGAGTTCGTCCGGGCTGGGGGCCTTGATGAAGTCGGCCACCCGGACCCGTGCCGCCTCGTAGGCCGCTGTCGACTCGATGGAGAGCTGATACGCCCCGCGATGGACGTTGGCGTAGTGGTTGCGGTACAGGTCGTTCATTGCGTCGAGGACCTGGACCGGCTTCTGGGTCGAAGCGGCGGAGTCGAGGAAGGCCAGTGGCTTGCCGTTCACCGTCCTCTGCAGGACCGGGAAGTCCTGGCGGAGGTGCCGCAGGTCGGTCACGACTCGACTCCGGCTCGGTAGGCGTCGTAGCCCGCCTCTTCGATCTCGGCGGCGAGATCGCTGCCTCCGGTCTGGACGATGCGGCCGTCGACGAACACGTGCACGACATCCGGAGTGATGTAGTCGAGCATCCGCTGATAGTGGGTGATGATCAGGAAGCCCCGACTCGGGTCGGCCAACCGTTGCACCCCGTCGGCGACGATCTTCAACGCGTCGATGTCGAGCCCCGAATCGGTCTCGTCCATGATGGCGATCTCGGGTTCGAGAATGGCCATCTGTAGAACCTCGTTGCGCTTGCGTTCTCCTCCGGAGAAGCCTTCGTTGAGGTAGCGGTCGGCGAACGACGTCTCCATGCCGAGGGCTGCCATTGCGTCGGTGACTTTGAGGCGGAGCTCCAGGACCGTGTAGTCGGTGCCGGTGCGATTGGTGAGCGCGGCTCGAAGGAAGTTCACGACGGATACGCCGGGGATCTCCTCTGGGTACTGGAATGCGAGGAACATGCCGGCTTTGCCCCGTTGGTCCGGTGTCCAGTCGGTGACATCCTGGCCCTTGTACTCGACGGTGCCGCCCGTGATCTCATAGCCGGGGTGGCCCATCAGCACGTTGGCAAGGGTGGATTTCCCAGAGCCGTTTGGTCCCATCAGCGCATGGATCTCGCCGGCTTCGACGGCCAGAGACACGCCTCGGAGGATCTCGATGGTGTCCGCTGAGGCGTGCAGGTTTTCGATGCGAAGGAGGGGTGCCATGGGCGCGATCCTAGCCCTGGCCAGGAACGTAGTTTCCGAGCGAAACGGGTCTCAGGCGAGGGCGCCGAGGTGGCCGAACGTCGCCTCGACCTCGCCGATCTGGATGTCTCCGAGCGGCGCAAAGACCTGCAAGTAGTAGCGGTCGACTCCAGCCTCCTCGAGGGCTGCCAGAGCCTCCTGCGCCCTGTCGGGAGTACCGATCGGCGCCCCGCGGTCGATCAGCCGCTGTTCAAACTCCTCCGGGGTCAGGTCACGGCCCGCCGCGGCGGTTTCAAGCAGCGATCTGTATTCGGCGTCGTCGGCACCGACCAGGGCTGGACCCATGATCGAGATCAGCACGTCATCGGGATTCCGGCCGTGTTCTGAGGCCGATTCGCGTACGTGGCCGATGCGCGCCCTCAGGTCGTCGGGCGACGAGACAAACGTGTTGTACTCGTCGGCGAATCGCCCGGCGAGGCGAGGGGTCCGCTTTGGTCCTGCTCCACCAACGATGATGGGGAGATCGCCGGTTGGCCGCGGGAGGATCTCGACGTCGGCCAGCGAGTAGTAGCGACCCTCGAACCCGCCTGGGGAACGCCCGAACGCCGCCCACAGGTAGGACAGCGTCTCGAGGAGCCGGTCGAAGCGCTCGGACATATCGGGCAGTTCGATGCCGAACGCGTCGTGCTCATGCTGCTGCCAGCCGGTGCCGACCCCGAGGATCAGCCGACCGCCCGACATCTCGTCGATGGTCGCCGCGTTCTTGGCGATGACGGCGGGATGGCGAAACGTGAGCGGGCTGACCAGCACGCACAGGCCGATGCGGTCCGTCTCCCGGGCCAGCCCGGCGAGTGAAGCGAATGCGTCCGTGGCATGAGGGTTGAATCCGGGCTGGAGCCAGTGGTCGCTTCGGGCAAACACGTCGAGACCAGCGCCCTCGGCCCACTTCGTGAGACCGAGAAGTTCGTCGTAGGTCCCGCCCGCCTGGGGCTCCGTCATGAATCCGAACTGCATCACTGCTCCTGTGTGGTCGTGGCGGCAACCTACCGCCAGCAGAGGTCCTGGTGGAAAGGGGACCACCGCTCCTGACCGACTCAGGGTCTGCTCGCTAGCTTCGGGACCATGAACCAGGCATTCCTCGATGATCTCGCTGCCCGCACCGCCGCACTCGAGGAGGAGGGCCTGTTCAAGGCCGAGCGGGTGCTCGGATCCCCCCAAGGCGGCACGATCGTGCTCGAGGACGGCACCGAGGTTCTCAACTTCTGCGCCAACAACTATCTCGGTCTCGCCAACCACCCGTCCCTCGTCGAATCCGCCCAGCAGGCGCTGGAGACCTACGGGTATGGGATGGCGTCCGTGCGCTTCATCTGCGGCACCCAGACCGTCCACCGCAAGCTTGAGGAGCGGGTCTCCGGGTTCCTCGGCACCGAGGACGCCATCTTGTACTCGTCGTGCTTCGACGCCAACACCGGTCTGTTCGAGACGATCCTCGGCGAAGACGATGCCATCATCAGCGACGCCCTCAACCACGCGTCGATCATCGATGGCGTCCGCTTGTGCAAGGCGAAGCGCTACCGGTATGCCAACAACGACATGGCCGACCTGGCGACCCAGTTGAAGAAGGCTGATGCCGACGGCGCTCGCACCAAGCTGATCGCCACCGACGGGGTCTTCTCGATGGACGGGGTGGTCGCCAATCTCGCCGGGATCTGCGACCTCGCCGACGAGCACGACGCCGTTGTCATGGTCGACGACTCCCACGCCGTCGGATTCGTCGGCGAGCACGGCCGGGGGACTCCGGAGTTGACCGGCACCACCGGCAGGGTGGACATCATCACCGGGACTCTGGGAAAGGCGCTCGGTGGTGCGTCGGGCGGCTACACGGCCGCATCGTCGGAGGTCGTGGGTTGGCTCCGCCAGCGGTCACGGCCGTATCTGTTCTCCAACAGCCTTGCCCCCGCCATCGCTGCCACCTCACTGCGGGCACTCGATCTGCTCGATGAGTCCGATGAGCTGCGCACACGCCTCGTCGCAAACAGCGAACGATTCCGCACCGCGATGACCGCAGCCGGATTCACGATGGCCGGTGCTGGTCACCCCATCATCCCGGTGATGCTCGGCGACGCCCGGGTCGCCGCAGAGATGGCGAGCCGACTGCTCGATCGGGGCATCTACGTCATCGGCTTCTCGTTCCCCGTTGTCCCCAAGGGCCAGGCGCGGATCCGCACCCAGATGTCGGCGGCCCACTCGTCGGACGACGTCGACCGGGCGGTCGAAGCCTTCGTCGCGGTCGGCACCGAGATGGGAGTCATCTAATGCGAGCGCTGGTTAAGGCCAAGGCCGAGCCCGGGTTGTGGGTTGAAGACGTCGAAGTGCCTCGTCCCGGCGAGCACGACGTGCTCATCAGGGTGAAGAAGACGTCGATCTGCGGGACCGATCTCCACATCTATCGCTGGGACGACTGGGCTGCTTCGACGATTCCTGTGCCGATGACTGTCGGTCATGAGTTCATGGGCGAGATCGTGAGAGTCGGAGCTGACGTCGATGGTCTCGAGGTGGGTATGCGCGTTTCCGGCGAGGGTCACGTCACGTGTGGACACTGCCGCAACTGCCGTGGAGGCCGACGTAACTACTGCCACAACCACATCTCCGTCGGCGTCACCCGGCCGGGGGCCTTTGCTGAGTACCTCGTTCTGCCCGCACAGAACGTCTTCCCGCTCCCGGATCACATCTCCGATGACGTGGCCGCAATCCTCGACCCGCTGGGCAACGCCACTCACACCACTCTCGCCTTCGACATGGTGGGAGAGGACGTGCTGATTACGGGCGCCGGCCCCATCGGGATGATGTCGACGGCGATCGCCCGCCACATCGGCGCCCGGTTCATCGTGATCACGGATGTCAACCCGTACCGCCTGGGCCTTGCCGCCGAACTGGGCGCCGATCGCATCATCGATGTCCGCTCTGAGGATCTGGCAACCGTCATGGACGACCTGGGCATGACCGAAGGATTCGACGTCGGTCTGGAGATGTCAGGTCACGAGACAGCGTTCAACCAACTGCTTCATCTCATGAACCATGGTGGCCGGGTTGCCGTGCTCGGCATCCCGCCTGGCGACGTCCACGTCGACCTCAACGACATCATCTTCAAGGGGCTCGATGTGCGCGGCATCTACGGGCGCCGCATCTTCGAGACCTGGTACAAGATGGCCGCCATGCTCCAGGGCGGACTGGATGTGAGCCCGGTCCTCACCCACACGTTCCCGGCTGACCGTTTCGCCGAGGCGTTCGAGGTGGTCGCCGCTGCCGAGTGCGGCAAGGTGATCCTCGACTGGAGCTAGCCCTCACCAACCTCGGGAACGCCACTCCTCGACGTCGGGGCGCTCCTCACCGATCGTTGTCCCAAGTCCGTGCCCGGGCAGGATCATCGTTTCGTCGGGCAGCGTGAACAGGCGCTGGTCGAGCGATCGCATCACCTCGGCGAACTGTTCAGGTGACGTCGTCCTACCTGGTCCTCCCGGGAACAACGTGTCGCCGGTGAAGACGATGGGTGCGCCATCGAGCACGAAGCAGGTCGAGCCGGGCGTGTGGCCTGGAGTGTGGACGGCAATGACTGCGACCGACCCGAGGTCGATCACGTTCCCGTCCAGCAGCGGCGTTAAAGGGACCTGCAGCGAACCCGCATCGGCCTCGTGGATTCGGAGGGGGACGTTGAGATCGGTGGCGACCTCAACCGCGCCAATGTGATCCCAGTGTCCGTGTGTGATCAGGACGGAATCGATCTCGATGCCATCGACCAGGCGGAGGAGCTCGTCAGGTGCGGCCGGAGCGTCGATCAGCACGCCTCGGCCCGTGGATGTGTCGCACGCCACGTAGGCATTGTTCTCCAGAGGTCCGACGCAGACACTGGCGATCCTCACGGCATCGTCTTCATACAGCCAACTCATCGTGTCGTTGATGCTGGCACAATGGGCCCTCCGCGAGCCGAGGACCGGTGCCATGAACTTCGCTTTCTCCGAAGAGCAGCAGATGTTGCGTGACTCAGTACGCAGCTTCCTCGAGAACAAGGCGCCGTCTGCTCATGTTCGTGAGCTCATGGAGACCGAATCGGGCTTCGACGAGGGACTGTGGCAGGAGATGGCCGAGATGGGCTGGCAGGCCATGGCGATCCCTGAGGAGTACGGCGGTGCTGGGTTCTCCTGGCTCGAGCTCAACATCATCAACGAGGAGTTGGGGCGTTCGCTGCTGCCGTCTCCGTTCTTTTCGACTGTGGTTCTCGGAGCCACCGCGGTGTTGTTGGGGGGAACCGAGGAGCAGAAGAAGAGCCTCCTCGAGCAGGTGTCAATCGGTCAACTCCGGTTGGCTCTCGCCCACGTCGAGCCTGGCGGAGACTGGGGACCCGAAGGTGTCCAGGCCACTGCGCGACGAGACGGTGACGGGTGGGTCCTCGACGGCGCCAAGTCGTTCGTTGTCGACGGTCACACCGCGGACACGTTGATCGTCGCTGCACGCACCGATGCCGGTGTGTCTCTGTTCCTTGTGCCCGGAGATGCGGCCGGAGTCTCCCGAGAGCGCCTCGAGACCATGGACATGACTCGCAAGCAGGCGAGCGTGACCCTCGATGGTGTCGCAGTTCCTGATGATGCATTGCTCGGGACCGATGGTGGCGGCGAGGAGCTTCTCGACAGAGTGATGCAGTTCGCCGCCGTCGCCCTCGCCAACGAGCAGGTGGGCGGAGCGCAGAAGTGCATGGAGATGTCGGTGGAGTACGCCAAGGTCCGGGTTCAATTCGGACGCCCCATCGGGTCGTTCCAGGCGATCAAGCACAAGTGTGCCGACATGCTGCTCTCGGTGGAGTCATCGAAGTCGGCTGCCTATTACTCCTCCTGGGCTGCGTCTGAGGGCAACGACGAGCTGCCGGTGACCTCGGCTCTCGCCAAGTCGTACTGCTCCGATGCCTATTTCGATGTGGCAGCTGAGACGATCCAGGTACACGGCGGGATCGGCTTCACGTGGGAGCACGACGCCCACCTGTACTTCAAGCGGGCCAAGACCTCGCAGCTCATGCTGGGGGAGCCCGCCTTCTACCGGAAGCGGCTCGCCGACCTGATCGGTCTCTGACCTCAGCCGGAGATCGTGGGACCGTTGACGATCGTCGTCAGGGCTCCTGCAATGGCGTCGGGTGCGATGCCGCCGGCGCCCCGGATCACGACCGCCCCATCGCCGTCGACGAGAACCCAGAACGGGAACGCCGTCAGCCCGAATGCGTCTGCGACCTCGTTTGTCGGGTCGAGAAGCGTCGGGACCGGCCAGCCCTCGTCAGCGAACCAATCCTCTGGCGGATAGTTCTGCCGCAGCGAATCGATGGCGGTAGCGACAGCCACCAGCGTCGTGCCTTCCGGCATGGAAGACGTCGCCAGCCATTCCGAGTACTCGGTGACCTCATCACGGCAATGAGGGCACCAATGGGCAAGGAACACGATCGCTTGAGGCTCGCCGTTGGGACCGATGGACATCAGCGAGCCATCTGCGCCGCGGCCCTCGGCCGCCGGGATGGTCATGCCGATCGCGCCGTCGGCGCCGGCGCTGGGAAGCTGGGGGAGGGCGGTACCGGTGATGGCAGGGATCGTCCTGCCCTCATCGTCGACCGCAATCCCGGCCACGGTTGTGGTTGTAGTTGTAGTTGTGGAGTTCGTCGTCGGCGCCAGTGATGTGGTCGTCGTGACGGGAACCGCGGTTGTGTCCGTCTCAGCGACTGCATCTCCGCCACAGGCTGCAGCGCTGAGAGCCAGGAGAGCGAGAAGCGCGCTCCGGCGCAGGTTCACGCCCCGCTGGCGATCGCGCTGAGGATCGCCCCGATGGTCGCTGGGTCGATCTGGCCACTCACCCGCCGCACGAGGTTGTTGTCTCCGTCGAGGAAGGCGTAGAAGGGGGTACCGCTCATACCGAATGCCTGGGCGACCAGCCCATCCTCGGAATCGGCAATCACTGGAGCAGTGAATCCCTCCCGTTCGAGCCATGCTGACGGCGGGTAGTTGTCGCGACCGGCGTTGACCGATGTCGAGACTGCAATCATCTCAGTCCCGGCGGGGAGTCCTCCGGCATTGAGCCAAGCCTGGACCACAGGTACTTCGGCCTGGCAGAACGAGCACCAGTGGGCAAGGAACATGACAACCTTGGGGTTGCCGTCGGGTTCGATGGCAACGCGGTTCCCATCGAAGTCCTCGCCGACGATGGTGGCTGCCAGTTCGCCGATTGCCGGGTCGTCGTTGCTGAGAAGCGGAGCCAGGTTGGTGCCGGTGACCTCTACTTCCGCGGCCTCGATCGACGCCGAGCCGGCGAACACGATCACCAGGATCAGCAGCAACCCGAGCGTGCCGAAGACGACAGGGATGACTGGGAAGCTCTTCTTCTCGGCGGTCTGCTGGGAGGGTCGCTTCCCAGAGCCCTTCTTGCTCTTGGTCGTCACGTCGAGTTCTCCATAGGTTGATCGTCAGTTGAAATGGCGGTGCGCCGGCGCATGGCATCGGCCGCAAGGAGCACGAGGATAAGCAAGAACCCGGACAATGCCATATATGGGATCGAGATCCCCTCGATGACGAAGGGGCCGATCTCCTGCCTCCACACGTAGGCCGAGCTGCACGGAACGTCGATCGAGCAACCGCCTGAGTCCAGGCTGGGCCACCGCTGAATCGTGTAGTGGTAGGCGGCGATGACAGCGCCGATGGCAGCCAGAGGTCCCGCATAGAGCCACGCAGCACGGTCTTTGCGGAAGGCGGCGACGGGCAGAATCAGGGCCAGGGGATACATGGCGATGCGCTGGAACCAGCACAGACGGCAGGGTTCGAAGTTGGCGATCTCCGAGTAGTAGAGGCTGCCCAACGTTGCGGTGATCGCGACTGCTGCGGCGAGCCACAACTCCCAGCCGGCGAGGGAATCGCTCACCGAATCGCGTGCCCGCTCGATAGCCGGGACGAAACGCCCTCCAACGCTCAGGACGACAGCCACCAGCACCCCGAGCCCGGCCACGATGGCCAGGACGGCGAAGACAGCTGACATCTGGGCGACGTCCATGGATCCCTCTCTGATCGGATGACGACGGTAGTGCTATCGGCCACGACCGCCTGACACTCGAGAGGTTCCGCCGTGGGTTGCAGTCAGGTTGCCCGGTACCATCGACCCGTGGCCTACATCTTGTTCTTTGTGCTGTTTGGCGTGTTGATCGCCGTTGGTCTTGCCTTTGCCTGGCAGGAAGCACGCCCGCCTGCACACGAAGCGATCTTTGGTATGCGAGAGGCCGTCGGCTTCATCTACCGGGGTATGGATCCAGTCCTTCGACAGGATCTGCGGCCTGCGGACATCGAACGCATCGTCGGTTGGGAGCTGCGGTACGTGGATGAGCAGCGTCGGGCTGGGGGCGATGAGCCTGTCGTGGTGGCCAGTCTCGCCGGCGGCGCCTACGCACAGCAGAAGGCGATCGAGGAGGGCTTCCCATACGATGGGCCCGTCATCGAAGAGGTGCTGAGGCTCGAGGCCGAGTACCTCTCCAGTCTTGGTGTCGTCGGAGAGGAGGTGAGCGGGACATGAGCGATGACGCTCGCTACAGCCTGTCGTTCGAGGAGGTCCCCGCCACCGTCGATCCGCGACCCGGGCCGGAGGATGCACCAGGAGAGTTCCCGTACACACGGGGAATCCACGCCAACGGTTATCGGGGCAAGCCGTGGACCATTCGCCAATTCGCAGGGTTCGCGACCGTCGCCGACACGAACGGCCGGTTCCGCCGGTTGCTCGGCCAGGGACAGCACGGGCTGTCGGTGGCCTTCGACATGCCCACGTTGATGGGTCTCGATGCCGACGATCCAAGGGCCCTTGGCGAGGTGGGACACTGCGGTGTGGCCGTGAGCACCACCAACGACATGGTTGGGCTCTTCGATCAGATCCCGCTCGATGACGTGTCGGTTTCCATGACGATCAATGGTC
>JABDMN010000289.1 GCA_013001485.1 Acidimicrobiia bacterium | reverse complement strand
CGGCAGCAGGTAGCCGGTGAACGAGAGGAGCAGCGTCAGCAGCAAGAGGATGATTCCCACGACCCAGTTGAACTCGCGTGGCGGCTTGTAGGCGCCGTGATAGAAGACCCGGGCCATGTGCAGGAACACCACGAGCACCATGGCGTGGGCGCCCCACCGATGCATGTTGCGTACGAGCTGGCCGAAGGGCACGTCGGTGGCGAGAGCCTGGATGTCGATGTAGGCCTGGGGTGACGTGGGCCGGTAATAGAACATCAGGAAGATGCCTGTGATCGTCAAGAGGATGAAGAGGAAGAACGACATGCCTCCCAGACACAACGTGTAGGAAAGCCGGACTCCGTGCCGCTTCACCTTCACCGGGTGAAGGTGATAGAGCACGTTGTTCATGATGACGTATGAGCGGTTCCGGGGGCTGTCGGTGTATCCCTCCCGGAACGGCGAGCCCGGCCGGAAGATGCTCGACCACACCTGGCTGCCACGGAGCTTGCTGGCTGCCTCCGCAGCCCGCTCCGCCAAGCCGATACGTCCGTTCCCGTTAGCCACCGGTCGTACTCCTCTCGCCCTCAGTCTCGCCGCTCGTGGGCAACGATAAATCTCACCAGCGCACCCCGTACAGGTATCCGTTCTTGTGATCCCGCTGTCCGGTGTCGACCTCCCACGGCGCGATGTCGATCTGCTGCGCCTGTGCGGCGAGAGAGCCCTCGAACTTGCCGAGCGTGATCACGCCGGTCGGGCACCGATCGATGCACAGGGCGCACCGAGTGCACTCGTCCTCATCGACGATGAACATCCCAAGGCCTTCGTTCCCCTCGCGAGGGTCGGCCACGTCGGTGGCTTCGGCCACCGCGTCCACCGATATGTAGTGGATGCACTTCCAGGGGCAGATGTCCACGCACCCTTCGCACAAGATGCATTCCGCCTGGTCGATGTGGAGGAACTGCTTCGGCTTCACCGCGTTCTTCAGGTAATCCGCCGAGACCGGGGCGAGCTGATAGTCGTCTCGCATGGGAGGCGTCTCGAACCAGACGTCGTTCTTCGCCATCAGCTCTGTTCTCCCGGGGCTCGCAGCGGCCGGCCATAGATCGAGACCTGAGTCTCCTTGGCCTTCGCGGCGGCCTCTTTCTGGTAGTCCTGCCACCTCACCATCGTGATCGCGATCGCGCCGAGGAGGACTGCGGCGTAGGTGCCAGACACGATGTCCTTCAGGGCAGAATACGAGATCGACACCTCGTTGTTCAGCGTGAGCCAGCTAGGCAGCGTGATGAAGATCTTCTGGGGCGTCCATTGCCAGGTCGTCTGGGCCAGCGTCAACCACTGGTTGGGCACGATCCCGAACAGGATGAGCATCTCGGCAGTGAACAGGAACGCACCGATCGTTGCCCGAGCCCAGGTGAGATCTCGCTTCCACAAGAACCCGATGGCGACACCGGCCAGCGCGATCTGGGAGCCGGTGACTGCCACGACCTGGCCGAGCAATTGCCAACCCCATCCGCGAGGCATGAACGAGTAGATCTCGACTCCGAGGTTGTTGGTTTCGGGCAGACCGGTGAAGTGGGCGAAGAGGGCCCCGATGAAGATCAGGGCGACGCCGATGGCAGCCGCGCCAATGCCAAGGAGTTGTCGCTGTCGATCGGTCATGATCTCCGGTACCTGGGTGGCGGCATTCTATGCATCCGTTCTCGTCGACCGAGATTCCATCGTGTGCCCCGAGGAGAGCTGATTGCCGAGGGGTCGCTGCCGCTAGGCTCCCGGCCGCATGAGCGTCACCGAGATCATCGACGAGGTGCAGTCCGCTGCGCCCGAAGAACGGCCCGTGGCGCGGCTCCAATTGATCATCGCTGGCGTCTTTCTCGTGTTCGGCACTCTGGGGCTTCTGATCATCTCGATCCAGCTCGTTGCTCCGGGGTTCCTCGGCGGAGTCGGCTTCCTCTCCTACGGGCGCATGCTGCCCAACGCCATGTCCGACGTGGTCAATGGTTGGCTCGTCCTCGGCTCGATTGCTGCTGCGTTTGCCATCGTCCCGCGTGTCACTGGAGCGCGACTGGCCAGCCCGACCACGGCGTTCGTCGCGCTCGGGATGACCACGCTCGGATACCTGGCGGGCGGCCTGGCCGTCCTCTTTGGTGGATCCGAGGGCAGGTATCTGCTCGAGCTCCCGTTGTGGGCGGACGCCATCGTGCTCGTCGGCTTGATCGCAGCGGCGCGGGTCGTAAGCGCCACTGCGGGCCGCGACCGCGACCTCACCGCCCCGGCCTGGTTCTTCGTTGCGGCGATGTGGTGGCTGGTGCTGCTCCATATCGTCGGCAACATTCCCGGCATCACGGGTGTCAACTCCGCAATCCTGACGTCGTTCTACCGTGCCGGCCTCGTTGGCATGTTCCTCGCTATCGCCGGGCTGGGCATCGTCGCCTATCTGATTCCCGCCGAGACCGGAGCCAGCGCGCCGAACAACCGTCAACTCACGAGGCTCGGCTTCTGGTCGCTGGCGTTCGTGTGGGCGTGGACGGCTCCCCGCTTCCTCGTGTTCAGCCCAGCGCCCGACTGGCTCGAAACCATCGGCACGATGTTCTCCATCGGGCTCGTCGTGCCCGCTCTCATCGTTCTCGCCGACATCGCCGTCACCATGCGAGGGAGCTGGGATAAGGCTTTTGCTTCTGTGCCTCTGAAGTTCGCCCTTGCCGGCGCCGGGATGTTTGCCCTTGCCGTGATCGTGAACCTCGTTCAGTCTCTCCGGTCGGCCGGCGGGATCGTCCAGTTCACCGAGTGGATGTCCGCATACGACTGGCTGCTCTATCTGGGAGCGTTCTCGTTCTGGCTGTTCGCCTTCGGGTACCACGAGATGGCGAAGCACACCGGTGCGGTGGCCACTCGAGCAGCGACGTTCCACCTGCGCCTGTCCACCGTCGGACTCGCTCTGGCTCTCGGGTCGATGTGGGTGGCAGGCCTCCAGCAAGGTCTCTACTGGGTTGGAGCTGCCAACGCCCAAGAGGCCCTGCCCGTTGGTGACGGCGCTCTTGGCTTCGTCGCTCCGTTGGCAGCTCACCACGTCGTTCGCGTCATCGGGATTGGTTTGTACTTCGTCGGAACGCTCGTGTTCCTCATGGTGCTGTTGGGGCGGGGAGCCTCTGTTGCAGCTGTTGGGGAGCTCGGTGGCGAAGCCGATGACGCCGAAGACGCCGACGAGGAGGTCGAAGAAGATCTCTTCGAGGACATCGTCACCGTCGGGCCGATGCGACGCCGCCGGGTGACTGTTGGCGCAGTCGGCCTGTTCTTGGCGTCGTTCCTTTTTGTCGGACTCTTCCCCATGCTCGAGGGGGATCACACCTCTCCGACGCTGCTCGCCGATGCCGCTCGGGAATATGAAGGAGATGCCGCCGACGGCCGCCGTGTCTATCTCGCCGAGGGTTGCTGGTACTGCCACACGCAGCAGGTGCGGGCAGCCGTGTCCGACGTGGGCCTCGGTGGTGTCAGCCTTCCTGGTGACTACGCGTATGAGACCCCGGGGTTGCTCGGGGAGCAGCGGATGGGGCCCGACCTGATGCATCTTGCCGAGCGCACAAACGACCCAGCTGCTCTCGCTGCCCACCTCGCCGATCCGCAGGCGGCCCGGTCGTGGTCGACGATGCCTTCATACGATTATCTGTCCGACGCCGAGATGAGCGCTCTCGTCGCCTACTTGGGCACTCTGGAGGACTGATGCAAGAGCTAGCCGCCAAGATCGCCGAAGCCCACGGCTATCCCGTCGACATGGTGATGCGGTCTGCATATGCGCGGGCCGGAGCCGAAGGCAAGCCGGTCGAGGTCGTGATTGCCGAATGGGCTGGCGAAGAAGTCCCTGCGGGGGCTGCGTCGGTCCCAGCAGCAGAGCCGGCCACCCCTACGCCTGTGGCAGACGCCGCCCCGGCCGATCCCGGGGGCGAGGTCGCCGACGCCGGACCTGTCGTGGAGGTGCTCGAACCCCTGGCCGAAGCTGCGCCGGTTTCCGAGCCTGAGCCCGAACCGGTGAAGTCGCCTGGTCTCCCTCGGTGGCTCGTGGCCGCATTCGTGATCATCCCGGCGCTTGCGTTGTTGTACGGCATGACCGGGCCCAACGGTCCCGACTGCGGCACGGCGGGTCAGCTGGCCATCGACCCGGCGACCGGTGTCGCCGAGAACTGCGACGGCACGGCCTACGGCTTCGAGGTCGTCAACTTCTTCACCATCGGCAGAGACATCTACGACAACGGGCTTGGCTCCCGCGGAGCGGCATGTGCGTCGTGCCACGGCAGCGCAGGTGGCGGTGGCACCGGGCCGGCATTCACCGGTGGGGCCATCGTCGAGGTCTTCAGCCAATGCGTCGATCACGTGGAATGGGTCGCTATCGGATCGAACGATTGGCCCGACGCGACCTACGGCGACACAGCCAAGCCTGTGCTTGGCTCCGGTGCCGCCATGCCCGGCTATCCGGACCTGACTCCCGAAGAGCTTGCCTCGGTAGTGCTCTACGAACGCGTCGCCTTCGGTGGCGAGGACTTCGGCACAGCTCAGGGTGCCTGTGGCTTGACGGACGAAGCGGTCGAAGCTGCTGGTTGAGCCGCGGCTCCTGCTAGCTCGATCGCCCCTCCTAACCTCAGCGCCATGGCGGATCCCGACGTTCTGATCGTTGGTGGCGGACCAGGAGGTGCCGCTGCCGGTCATTGGCTGGCCCGAAACGGCATCGATGCCGTCGTCGTCGAGAAGAAGACTTTTCCCCGCCACAAGACCTGTGGCGACGGGTTGACCCCACGGGCGATCCACGAACTCATCGAAATGGGCTTCGACTTCGACGTTCCAGAACTCCACAAGATCACCGGTCTCCGCGCTTTCGCGGGCGACCACTCAATCGAACTCCCGTGGCCCGAACACTCGGTCTTCCCCAATTGGGGTGCGGTGATGAGACGTCTCGACCTCGACCATCAGGTCGCGATGCTCGCCGAGAAGCAAGGGGCGGTTGTCCGCACCGGCGTGGAGGCGAAGCCGATCGTCGAGGGAGGCAAGCTCGCCGCGGTCGAGCTCCGCGAGAACGGGGACGTGGAACGGATCGAACCGCGGGTGGTCGTGGTCGCCGACGGTTCGAATTCCCGGTTTGGTCGAGCGCTCGGTGCCTATCGCCGACGCGACTACCCGTTCGGGCTTGCGGTGCGCGGCTACTACTCAAGCCCCAACTCCACTGACACCTACCTCGAGAGCCAGCTCGACATCCGTGACCGCGATGGGCGATCGCTGCCTGGCTATGGCTGGATATTCCCGCTGGGCGACGGGACCATCAACATCGGTGTCGGCGTCTTGTCCACCTTCAAGGGGTGGAAGGACGTCAACACCTCGCGGGTGCTCGAGGCGTACGTGGAAGGTCTGCCCGAGCATTGGCAGACGAGTCTCGACGACGTGGTTCTCGAACCGACCGGAGGCAAGCTGCCGATGTCGTTCTCGATCGGCCCCAAGGCCGGACCGAACTGGGTGCTCGTTGGTGACGCCGCCGGGGGAGTGAACCCGTTCAACGGGGAGGGCATCGACTACGCCTACGAGACCGGCCGGATGGCCGCGGGGTACATTGCCGAGTACCTCGCCGGCAATGATGGTGCGCTGCTCGAGTATCCGCAGGCTCTGGACGACATTTACGGCCGCTACCACCGCGTTGCCCGGGCGTTCGCCATCGCCATCGGCCGGCCCGCCATGATGCGGGCACTGGTCCACGCCGGGCTGCGTTCGCGGCCTTTGATGGAGTGGGTGCTCAAGGTGATGGCCAACCTGCTCGAGCCCGAGGATCTGGGCACATCCGAGCGGGTGTACCGGGCAATAGAGCAGATCGTGGCCTTGGGCCCCGAACCCCGCTGATCGCCAGCTTGGCTGGCGATCAACGAGTTGTCAGTTGTCAGTCCACAGTTGCCAGTTCTTGCTGACGACTGGCGACTGACAACTGAGAACTCACCGGTCAAGAATCCCGCTTCGGGCGTCGATACCTCTCACTGGACGCTTCTAGTGCGGGGAACATGGCTGACGAGAAATTCAAGGGTGTAGCCGAGGACAGCAAGTGGTCGGGAAAGCCGATCCTTGCGTTCGTTGTTCGCGCAGTCATCCTCATTGTCCCCATCCTCGCCTCGATCCTGTTCTCGATCTGGTTGTCGCGTCAGCTACCGCCGGCCACGACGGTCTGGGGCCTTCTCGGATGGTGGGCGATCATCATCGCTGCCTCGACAACTGTCTTGTTCACCGTGGACAAGATCGCCCGACGGTTCCTCCCCCTCGCCGCGTTGCTGTCGATGACGATGGTCTTCCCCGACAAGTCGCCGTCTCGATTCAAGACCGCGTTGCGGTCCGGCTCTTCGGTCAAACAGATCAAGGCGACGCTGGCCGAGGCGGAGGCTCTCGGCAAGGACGACGACATCACCCACGCCGTCGAACTGATCCTCCAGCTGACGACTGCTCTCAATACCCACGATCCGCGTACTCGCGGCCACGCCGAACGGGTGCGCGCCTACACCGACATGCTCGCGGAGGAGATGGGTCTCTCCGAGTTGGACCGCGCCAAGTTGCGGTGGGCGTCTCTCCTCCATGACATCGGCAAGCTGAAGGTCGACACCGACATCCTCAACAAGCCGAGCAAGCTCGACGACGACGAGTGGATGGAGATCAAGAAGCACCCGGTTTATGGCAAAGAGATCTGCGAGCCGTTGTGGGAGTGGCTCGGGGAATGGAACGGAGCGATCCTCGACCATCACGAGCGCTACGACGGCAACGGCTATCCCAACGGAAAGAAGGGCGAGGAGATCTCGATGTCCGGCCGGGTCGTGTGCGTTGCCGACGCCTACGACGTGATGACGACGGTGCGTTCGTACAAGAAGCCGCTCCCCAACGCCGTGGCTCGCGAGGAACTGGCCAGGCACGCCGGCAGCCAGTTCGACCCGCACGTAGTCCGTGCCTTCCTTGGTCTCTCGATGGGACGGCTGCGCTGGGTCGCCGGGCCATTGTCGTGGTTGGGTCAGTTGCCCTTCCTCAACTTCGCCGGCGCCATCCAGTCAGTTGGAACGTCCGTCGGCGTCGCCGGTGTAGCCGCGGTCGGCGCGGTTGGCGCCATCTCGACCGGTGTCGTCGACATCCCCGGCGAGGATCCCTTGCCCCTTCCGGAGCCGCCGCCGGTGCTCGCCCAGTTCGAATCCGACGAGCCCGTGTACGTGCCGGTTGCCCGCACCGCCGACGTCACGATTCCTGCCGACGACGCCTTCGAGATCGCGGGCGGAGAACCGGCCGAGCTAGCTGTTCTGGCCAACGACGCAATCGCCGCCGGCGGTGTCATCTCGATCGCCCGAGTGCCCGATTTCGGCGCCGTGATCATCAACATCGACGGCACCGTGACCTACATCCCGGACGAGGGGTTCTCGGGTGAGGACTCCTTCGTGTATGCAATCGCCGACGACAGCGGAGTCTCGGCACCTGCCACGGTTGTGCTGTCGGTGGTTGCTGCCAATGAGCCACCGGTTGTCGAGGACGACGCTGTGACCACCGACGAGGACACCGATGTCATCGCCTTCGTGCTTGCCAACGACTCAGATGAGGCGGAGATCGATCCCACTTTGGTGACTATCACCGTCGACCCGGTCAACGGCCTCGTCGAGGTCGACGCCGAAACCGGGACGATCCTGTACACACCCAACCCTGACTTCGCCGGCGTCGACGCCTTCACCTATGAGCTCGCCGACCCCGAAGGTCTCGTCGACGACGCCGTGGTGACCGTCACTGTCGAACCCGTCAACGACGTGCCAGTCGTCGAGGACGCTTCTCGCTCGATGGCGGAAGATGGCTCGGTGACGATCGATGCGGTGGCGCTCGCCTCCGACGTCGACGACGGCATCGATCCATCCTCCGTCAGCATCGTTGTGGCGCCCGCCTTCGGTAGCGCAACCGTGTCTCCGGCCGGCGTGATCACCTATTCGCCATCTGCCGACGCAAACGGTGTCGACGGATTTGCGTTCTCGGTATGCGACTTTGACGGCGCCTGTGGCACTGCATCCGCCTTCGTCACTGTCTCCGCAGTCAACGACGCACCAGTCGTTCCCGGCCCGGGCCCCGCGGCCATCACCGAGGACGAAACGTTTGAGTTCGACCCGCTGGGCGGTGCCACCGATGTCGATGGTGACACCCTCAGCATGTCCGGGTTCGACGCCGTCTCGGTGAGTGGTGGCTCGATCGTTGAAGGCAGCCTGATCTACTCGCCGCCCCTCAACTACACGGGGCCTGACTCGTTCACCTATCAGGTGACGGACGGCACAGCGACCGTCCCGGTCACCGTGTTGATCGATGTCACCAACGTCGACCATCCGCCGGTCCAGGAAGGCCCGGTTGTGGCTTCGGTCACCGAGGACATGGCATCGACCTTCGCGCCTGGCGACTCGTTCTCCGACGCCGATCTCGACCCGGTGGGTGCGGTGGCGGTGACGGCGCCGATTCATGGCACTGCAGTGGTGAACCCGGACGGAACCGTCACCTACACACCGCCTGCCGACTTCGTCGGGGGCGACACGTTCGACGTCACCGTGTCCGACGGCATGTTCCCAGTCACGACTTCGGTGACCGTCACAGTGTCGAACGTCAACGACGACCCGGTTGCCGTTGCCGATGCGCCGGCGGTGCCTGAAGACGGCAGCGTCACCTTCGACGTTCTCGCCAACGACACAGATGTCGACGGCGACCCAGTCACCCTCGCTGGCCACGACGACGCCTTCATCCTCAACGGGACCTTGACTCCGCTCGGCGGCGGATCATTCACCTATACGCCGGACCCCGACTTCGACGGATCCGAGGCGTTCACCTACGGCATCGCAGATGGCAATGGTGGAGTCGGCGCGGGCTCGGTCACCCTCGCTGTCACGCCTTCGCCCGATGCCCCGGTTGCCGAACCGGATGGCACCACGGTCGACGAGGACTCGGTGACGACAATCACAATCGACGCGCTGGTCAACGACTGGGATCCCGACACCGGCGACTCGATCACGTTCTCTGGCTACGACGACAGCGGTGTCAGCGAGGGCGCGGTGACTCACCTCGGTGACGGTGTCTTCGAGTACGCCCTCCCCGAAGACCACCACGGCGTCATCACCTGGACGTATGACATCGTTGACACGTCAGCGCTGAGCACGACAGGCACCGTCGAAATCGTGGTCAACCCGATCCCCGATAGCCCCGAGGCCGGCAACGACGGGTACCTCACCGGCATGGATGAACTCCTGACGGTCGCCGCACCCGGGGTCATCGGCAACGACGTCGATCACGACGAGGACCCGATGACGGTCAACACGGTTCCTTTCACGGCTCCGACCGACGGAACTCTGACCCTGTTTGCCGACGGCGGCTTCACGTACGACCCGAACCTCGGGTTCTCGGGGTCGGACACGTTCGAATATGAGGTGCTCGACGGCACGGGCCTGTCCGATGTCGCCCTCGTCACCGTCACCGTGAACTCAGGCGTCCTCGGTGGCTTCCAGTATCTCGGCGACTCACTCGATCCGTACGGCGGGTTCATGATGGTGGGCACTCCTCCGGCGGCTGCAGACCCGGTGCCCGATGTCGACGGCGACTCCAATCCGGGGTTCACCGTCGTCGCAGGCGAATTCGATCTCGATACCGCCGGTCCAGGCGAGTTCGTCACCTGGTCGATCACGCCCGCCGTCCCGCTCGAGCTCGACGGGCCGCTCAGCCTCGACTTGTGGAGCACCATTGCCGACTTCACGCTCGGTGAAGCTGGCCACATCGGCGTGGGCATCTATGACTGCGACGCGCTCGTTCCGACATCGTGCACGCTGCTTGTCGAAGAGGACGTCCACAAGAACAACTGGAACGACGGAGTCGCCGACTGGGTCAATCACCAGTTCAACCTCGACACGCTGACCCATACGGTTGGTGTGGGCCGAGCGCTCGTGGCCAAGGTCATCGTCAAGCACGGCGATCTATGGATCGCCACCACCGCCGACTATCCGAGCCGTTTCGTGTACACGGCAGCCAACCTGCCTCCGGCGACCAACCCCGACCTGTACCCGGGACCAAGCGACCCCGACTACATAGAGGACGACCTGTCGACGGTCACCATCGATGTCGCGGCGAACGACATCGACACCGACATCGACCTGACGTCGCTGATGATTCGGACCGATCTCGACCCCGACGACCCCCACGACGGCGATCCCACCCCGGCGGATCTCTCGCTGGGGACCATCACGGCGTTCCCCGACGGGACGGTCACCTATGTGCTCGACGCGGACATGTTCGGCGTCGACGTGTTCGTGTACGAGATCTGTGACACCAATGCCGAGTGCTCCACCGAGAGCGTGACTGTCACCATCCTCGAGCGCAACGACGTCCCAACGTTCACGCCAGGGACCGACATCACCGGCATTTTGGAGAGCGATGGTGGCCAGAGCGTCGACCCCTGGGCGACCGACATCGTCCTGGGTCCCGCCAACGAGGCCGACCAGGCGCTGGACAATCTTGCGGGTGACGAGAAGTTCGAGGTGAACGTCCCCAACGCGACTGAAGCTGCCTACTTCCGCGACCTCCCGGAGATCGACAAGAACGGCAAGCTCACGTTCCAGTATGAGAAGTACGTCCATGGCACGGCGACGGTGGTGGTGTCGTTGCGTGACGATGGCGGCACCGCCAATGGAGGCGTCGACGAGAGCCCAACGGTTTCGTTCGACATCACAGTGGATCCCGTCAACGACGAGCCGAAGTTCGACGACTCCGCCGACCCTGAGGTCGACGAGGACACCGGCCCTCACACGTTCCCGGCTTGGGCCATCAACATCGAAACCGCCACCGACGCTCCACCGGGACTGTGGGACGAGTCGAGCCAGGTGCTGACCTTCACGGTCGATCCACAAGGACCAGGCGATCTCGACATGTTCGATCCAGCCGGTCTCCCGGCCATCGACGCCGCTACTGGCGACCTGACCTTCACGTTGAAGGCCGACGCCCATGGCACTGCAAACCTGACCGCAACGCTCACCGACGACGCCACCATGGGCGGCCCGGCTCTATCGTTCTCGCGGGACTTCAGTATCAAGGTCAACCCGCTCGACGACCCACCAAACGCCGCACCGGGGACTCCTTCCATCGACGAGGACGGTGGCGCCCAGGCGATCACAATCGGTGGCATCGACGCCGGCGGCTCTGGTCTCTGGGTCGAGATTCCTTCGACCATCGAGCTGGTCTCGGCGACCTCTGGCGATCTGTCCATCGTGTCTGACGCCACGATCACGTATACCTCACCGAATGCCACGGCCGACCTCGTCTTCACCCCGGTTGCCGATCGATCGGGAACGGTAACGATCAGCCTCACCCTGCTGGATTGGGGTGACAACAACACCCGCGGTGACGCAGACGACGTCAGCCAGGTGATCACCTTCCCGTTGACGATCAACGAGGTGAACGACCCGCCGACGATCAGCGATCCCACCGACATTGACGTCATCACCGACGCCGGGCCGCAGAGCATCGCCGGGTTCGTCTCGATGACGACGGCCGGCACTCCTGACGAGGACACGGCAGGTCAGGCCGTCGACTCGTACGTCCTCGCCCAGACCGGCACCTCGAACCCAGCCTTGTTCGCCACGGCTCCGGCCGTCGATGCCGCAGGGACGCTGGCCTTCGAGTCTGCCGCCGGCGAGACGGGCACTGCCACCTACGACATCCAGGTAGTGGACGATGGTGGAGCCCCCGGTGACACGTCTGCTGCCAAGAGCTTCACGATCGCCGTGACCGATCCGATCGCAGACATCCGGATGATCGGGATCGCTCCGGCGAGTGACGTCGACAATCCAGTGATCATCTTCCCGGGTACGCCGTTCATCCAGACCGCCTATCTCCACAACGACGGTCCCGACCTGGCTCGAGGCGTGCGGGCAACCATGCCCATCGATCCGGCCCTTGCATCGTTCGACGCCGCCAACAGCTCACCGGGATGTGTGTTCATCGTCGGACCAGACATCATCGACTGCACGATCGGAGACGTGGCCAACGGCGCCGATGCCTCGGCAACCATCGCGGTGATCCCTCTGGCCACCGGGTCGACGCCCTACATCATCACCGGATCGACGACCTCGACCGACCCCGATCCCTTCAACAACGACGGCATCGGTTTCGCCCGGTCGATCACCCCAGCGGCCAACGTGGTGATCTCAGAACTGAGCACTGATCGAGCTGACGATTTCGTCGAGATCTACAACCCGACCAGTGGAGCAATCGACATCTCGAACTGGACTTTGAGGGTCTACCCGCCCGACGGAACTGCCGCCTTCGTCACGGTCGCTACCGTGCCCGCGGCAACTTCGCTGGCCCCGTCCACGCACTACTTGTTCGCCAACCTGGTCACGTTTGCCAACGCCGACAGCGACGTTGTCTTCGACGTCGCTCTGTACGGCGGTGCCGAGCTGGTGACGTCGGGCGGAGCCGTTGTCGACGGAGTCGGCACGGAGCCCCGACCGGGAGGTGCCCCGGCCACCGAGGGCGGCGCAGCGTCTCGAGAGGGCACGGGCGTGCCACCAATGGCGCCAGGTGCGGCTGTCCAATCGATGGAGCGCCTCCACGGCACCGACTGGGCCGGAGTTGGTCACGGGTCGTGTGTCGACACCGGTGACAACGCAGACAACTTCCGCCATCAGCTCGGCTTGGCAGTGAACCCGGAGGGGACGACAGACGGGGCGGAGCCGTGCTCGATCCCCGCGACCGTGCCACCGAGCTCGGCATCGAGCGTCGTGATCTCCGAGTTCCGCAGCGACGGACCATTGGGTGACGGAGACGAATTCATCGAGCTGTTCAACGCAACTAGTGCGACAGTGTCGCTCGACGGTTGGACGCTCGAGGTATACAGCGGCGCTTGGGGCACGGCTTTCAGCTTCGGAGCGGCCGCAATTCTTGGCCCGTTTGAGCACTTCCTGCTGGCGACACCCCTCGCCGCAGGCTCTTTGGCCCCCACTGTCGCCGACGCCCCCTATGGATCCGGGTCCGGGCTGAACCCCTTCGGGATCCCGGGACCGGCAGAGCTGACTGGCGATGGGGCAGTGCGCCTGATGGATGGCAGCCTGGCGACCATCGACCTGGTCGGCATGGTCGCCGCTCCCGCAGAGGGCACTCCGCTGCCCAAGTTCGAAGGCCGTGGCACCCACACCTACGAGCGGCTGCTCGGTGGGGCCGCTGGCAGCTGTGTCGACACCGGCAACAACATCGCCGACTTCCACTATCGCCTGGTCCAGGGCCCGCAAGGCCTGGGTGTGGTTACTCCGTGTTTGTAGGCGTTGCCTACAAACACGGTTGTCAGCTACCAGCTACCAGTCGCCGGTCTGGCAACTGACGACTGACGACTGACAACTGACAACTTGCACGGCGCTCGCCGTGCCTAAGCTGACTCGTGTCGCCTTTCAGAGCAGATGACCCTCGCTGACTACCTTCCAATCGCGCTTACCTTCCTGATCGGACTCGGGTTCTCTGCCGTCGCTCTCACCCTCTCGTGGTGGCTGGCACCCCGGAATCCCACACCCGAGAAGCTGGCCCCGTACGAGTGCGGAATCGTCCCCCTCCAGGAGCCGGCGCAGAGGTTCCCGGTCAAGTTCTATCTGGTTGCGATGCTGTTCGTGATCTTCGACGTCGAGATCGTCTTCCTGTTCCTGTGGGCAGTGCGGTTCGAACAGCTGGGCTGGGCAGGAGTTGCCGCCGTTGGCCTGTTCGTCGCCTTGCTCATCGAGACTCTGGGTTACGTGTGGAAGCGCGGTGCCCTCGACTGGAACGTGGCCCGCCGTGAGAGGTACCGACAGGTGGTAGCTCCCGACGTCACCGAGGAAGCGGCTTGATGGCGGGCGAACCGACTCCTCCAGGCTTCCTGACCACAAACCTCGACAAAGCCGTGAACTGGGTGCGCACCCAGTCGATGTGGCCCGTCTCGTTCGGCCTTGCCTGCTGCGCCATCGAGATGATGGCTACGGGCGCGGCTCACAATGACCTCGCCCGATTCGGCATGGAGGTCTTTCGGGCGTCGCCCCGTCAGGCCGACCTGATGATCGTGGCCGGCCGCCTGTCCCAGAAGATGGCTCCGGTGCTCCGCCAGGTGTACGACCAGATGGCCGAGCCGAAGTGGGTCATTTC
>JABDMN010000282.1 GCA_013001485.1 Acidimicrobiia bacterium | reverse complement strand
ACGTGTCGGTTGGTTCGATCGGGATGCACTCGTCGACCGGCGGCAGGTCGGGCGGTGCGGCGTCGACCCGCTCGACACCTCCGGCCTGGGCCAGATCGGTGAAGCTGCCGAGGGTTGCGGCGATAGGCCTTCCCTCATCTGACCGAATCACCGCACGAACCGTCGTGAATCGGCGCCCTGCCTTCAGCACTTCGGTCTCGATGGTCACCGCACCCGGCTTGGCGGGAGCGAGGAAGTGGGCAGAGATCGACGCCGGGTCTGGGCACTCCGCAGCTATGGCGGACGCTCGGCCTGCGATCGCCAACAGGTACCCACCGTTGGCGGCCCCGGCAATGTCCCAGCGGGGAAGGACCTCACCGCGAAATAGGTGGTCTTCCATCCGCTCGACAGCGGAGGCGTCTGCGAATCCCATGGTCAGGGACGGCTCCCGAGCTGGGGCGAACCCGAGCGCGACCTCTTCAGTTCGAAGAACGAGTCGATCGATGCAAGGCCGATGACATGGTCGAAGAGAGCATCCGCCTCGGTACCGACGGGAGCAGGAGAGACGATGGGCCCGAAGAAGGCACGCCGCCCTCGGGGCGAGTCGAACTCGACGATTGGCACGCCGACATCGTCGCCGGTGATCTCGAGGACCGCCTTCATCGAGCCCCGAATGGCTCCGTCCAGCGTCTCGTCACCTGCCGTCGAAGCGAGTGCCGGGTCAAGGCCAGCCGCAGCGAGCGCGCCACCGAGGTCTACATCGGCCTGCCCGTCGTGATGAATCCGGCGGCCGAGCTCGGTGTACAAGGCGCCGACGGCCTCGGCACCATGAGCCTCGTCGAGCGCAACCGTCACCCGCAGCGACCCGAGGCCGAGATCCTCGGCAGCCCTGAAGCGTTCCGGGGTCTCGCGGCCCTCGTTCTTGATCTTCAGGCTGAACGGCCGCCAGCGGATGTCGAGATCGCGGCGGGTGCGAACGTCAACAAGCCACCGAGACGTGATCCAGCACCACGGACAGGTCGGGTCGAAGTGGAAGTCGATGCGCACCCCGGCGACGCTACCCGCTCCCCGAGCCATAGCTGGAGATGTCAGAATGCACCCAACATGGTGACCGCACGCATTCCCCGCCTCGACCGGAGCCACTTGTTCGCTGCTCCGTGAGCGCATGTGCCCGTCCGCACCTGCCGCCACACGACCAAGGAGCACGACCATGACCGACCTCATCAGCCGCCACAACGACATCTACGCCCCCGTTATCGGATGGGACAGCGATCGTGAGATCGTTGCCTCCGATGGCACCTGGGTCACCGACGCCGACGGCAAGCGATACCTCGACTTCGCATGCGGCATCGCCGTCAGCAACCTCGGGCACCAGCACCCCGGCGTCAAGCAAGCAGTCCTCGATCAGATCGATCGACTGTGGCACGCCGGCGGCGCGTTCCGCTACGACTCGCTGGTCGACGCGGCGGAGAAGCTCGTCGCCGTGAGCCCCGACGCGGTGGAGCAGGTGTTCTTCATGAACTCCGGAGCCGAAGCCGTCGAGGCATCGGTGAAGATGGCCCGCAAGGTCACTGGTCGCCAGGGCATCATCGTGTTCCGGGGCGGCTTTCACGGCCGCACGATGGGCTCGGTTAGCTACACCACATCCAAGGCCAAGTACCGCCAGGGATATCACCCGCTGGTGGGTTCAGTCTTCGTGACGCCGTTCCCGCACCCGTTCGAGTGGCGCATGTCCCAGGAGGACGCCGATGCACTCGCCATTGCAGAGCTGCACCGGATGCTCGAGCATGAGATCACCCCCGCCGAGGTGGCATGCATGCTGGTCGAGCCCATGCAGGGCGAGGGCGGCTACTACCCGGGCTCCCCAGAGTTCCTCCAGGCCCTGCGTGCCATCTGCGATGAGCACGGCATCCTTCTGATCGCCGACGAGGTCCAGACGGGGTTTGGTCGCACTGGCGAGTGGTTCGCGTCTCAAACGCTGGGTCTGCGACCCGACATCGTCGTGTATGGAAAGGGCATCGCCAACGGCTTCCCGCTATCTGCCGTGGGCAGCTCGAAGGAGCTGTTCTCGCAGTGGCCTCCCGGATCCCACGGCACGACGTACGGCGGAAATCCGATCTCGTGTGCGGCGTCTGCAGCCACCATCGAAGGGCTCACCGAGGTCATCCCCGGTGTTGCGGCGCGGTCAAACCATTCGTTCTCACGGCTCGCCGAGATGAAGAAGTCTCACTCGGTGATTGGCGACGTTCGTGGCATGGGCTTGATGATCGGCGTCGAGCTGATCGACGAGAGCCTCGACGCCGACCCGGCCGCCATCGGGCACGTCAAGAAGGTGGGCCTCGACGAGGGCTTGTTCATCCTCGATTGCGGCCCCAAGGGAAATGTGATCCGATTCCTGCCCCCGCTCAACGTGTCCATGGATGACCTCGATCGCGGTCTCGACATAATCGACCAGGCCCTCGCCTCGTACGAAGCCTGATTCGTGTTCACGCCGCCATGGTTCGAGATCCCGGACCGGCCCCTCGTGCTCGCGTTTGGTGGCAATGCGCTACTCCCGGACCCCGATGACCCGTCGGCGGCCCTGGAGCGTGCCCGGGAGTTCGCCGCCGCCCTGCTGATGGTGATCCCGGACCATTCCGGACTGGTCCTCGTCCACGGCAACGGACCCCAGGTGGGCACGATCCTGCTCCGAGTCGAGGCCACCAAGGATCAGATCCCGGCGGATCCTCTCGACGTGCTCGTCGCCGAGACGCAGGGCTCTATCGGCTACCTGTTGGCACGGGCGTTGCGCAACACATTGCGAGCGAGGAAGCGGAATGTCGAGGTGGCGACGGTGGCGACACAGGTGGTTGTCGACGCCGACGATGCCGGCTTTGGAAAGCCGACCAAACCGATCGGCCCGTTCTACGACCCCAGCCGCCGCGCCGAGCTGGAGGACCAGGGATGGGACGTCGTCGACGTGCCAGACCGGGGTCTACGCAGGGTCGTCGCTTCTCCGCGGCCGCAACGAGTGGTCGAGTTGCACACCATTGGGGACGCAGCCCGCCACGGCCATGTAGTCATCGCCGGCGGTGGGGGCGGCATTCCGGTGATCGAGACAGAAGCCGGCGACCTGGTTGGGGTCGAGGCGGTCATCGACAAAGACAGGACGGCGGCACTCCTGGCTCGCTCGCTGCATTCGGCAGGTCTGGTCATCCTCACCGCCGTGTCTGCGGCCTACAGGGGCTTTGGCACTCCCGACGAGCAGATCATCGGGACCATCACGGTGACCGAGGCTCGAGAGCTGTTGGCGGCCGGCGAATTCCCGCCGGGGTCGATGGGTCCGAAGATCGAAGCCCTCGCCGACTACGCCGAGGCGATCGGCCGTCCGGGTCTCGTCACCAGCGTCGCCGGGCTGTCAGAGGCGATGCGAGGCGAGACGGGGACATGGGTCGTCCCCGACGATCAGGCTGACGCCAGGAACTCGAGAGCCCCGTCGACATCAGGCACATAGGCGTCGGCCCGCACCGATGCGGCAAGCTCTGCGTCTGCTCCCAGTCCGCCCACCATCACCCGCACATCGGAGCCTGCTTTGCGCGCCGACGAGACTGCGCCCTTCAGGGCCTTGCGGCCGGCAGGACACGAGACGCTGAAACCCACCACCGCCCCTGGATTCTCGGCAACCACCTCGGCGATGGCCTCACAGGGCAGATCGCACCCGAGGTTCATCACGTCGTAACCCTCGACGCGCAATAGATCGGAGAGAATCGTCAGCGGCAGATCGTGGCGCTCACCCTGGGGTCCGGCGAGCAGCACGCTCCCCTTGCTCGGGCCGCGGCGCGTCATCTGCTGGCCGAGGCGACCAACGAGACGCTGGGTGATTGCTGTTGCGCGGTGTTCGGAGGCGATGCCGATCTCGTTGTTGTGCCAGGCCTCGCCCACATCGCGCATCGCTCCAGCGACCACTTTGACGTAGATGTCCCGGGTGGCCATCCCCGAGGCGAGAGCGGCCTCGATAACTCCCCATGCCCCCGCTTCGTCGCCGGCGAGCAACCTGGCAAGGAACCGGTCCTTCCACGGGGCCCGACCCCGCGTCGGCTTGGGTTTGCTCGTGAACGCGGCCAGGTCGGTCGCAGTGACCTGCCACGAGCCTCCGTTCTTGGAAGCAGGCAGCATGCCGAGACGGACGTAGCGGTAGACCGTCATGTAGTGCACACCGAGAGATTCGGCAGCCTCGTGGAGAGTCAGCGTCTTCGGTGGCATGCGGTCATCCTGGCGCCATCATGCGCGCAACGCCTCGAAATCCTCGGTGAAGACTCCGCGCAGTCGGGGGTACTTCACCGGAGCGTGCTGGAAACAGAACTCACTGTTGTTGTACCGAGACAGAAGGGTGTCGCAGGTGTCGGTATGACATCGACGATCGATCCCATAGGTCTTGGGTCGCCGTCGACCGCCCTGACCGGGTCGTCTTGCCATCACTGCCGTCGTTGCCATCACGCACCTCCTGAGAGAGGGTGAGCAGGGCGCCGATCGGGGGGGAGGAGGGGAAGGAAATCGGCGCCCTGCCTGCCCTGCGTAGTACCAGTATGTTTATCACTAAATACTACGTTGTCAACCCCTAATCCGGATGACGTATTCCCCCTCGGCGGAACCGATCCATCACCGGAGAGGTAACAAGCACCAGGGCGACCACGATGGCAATGGTGGCGAGCCAATCCCCGAAACGGGCATACAGCGTGGGCCCGGCGTCACGGAAGGACGCCTTTCCGAACAAGACCTCGGTGGTGTAGAGACCGGTGGCATCGCCGATGCTGCCGTCGGCTCCGATGATCGTCGACTTGCCGGTGATCGCCGCATGGATCAGATCCATACCCATCGCCGCGGCACCGACGCGGGTCATGTCGACGAACTGGTCAGACGCGGGACCCTCTCCGTAGGAAGACTCGTTGGTGGCCACAAGGAGGAGCTGGGCCCCCTCCCGAGCGCTGGCGCGGAGGTGCCTGATGAATGCGCCTTCGAACGAGATCACGGATCCGAGGTCACCGCCGATCATCGAGAACACGATTGTCTCATCGCCGCGCACCATGTCGCGCGGCACCCGCTCGAGCTGCGGGATGAAGTCGAGCGCCGATCGGAACGGCACGTACTCGCCAAAGGGAACCGGATGCTGCTTCAGGTACTCCCCCACCTTGAGCCCGGACGGCGACCACAGCATGTTGACATTGAGGAACTCACCGGGTCCGGCCGATCGCGTCCCGCTGATCATCACGTACGACCCCAACCTCTGAGCCTCGCTGCTGATTGCAGCGGCGACGTCAGGGTTGCCCTCGGGTTCATAGGGCGAGCCGGTCGAGTTCTCCGCCCACACCACCAGGTCGACTGTGCCCTCGACGAGCCGCTCCGTGAGCGCCAGATGCGACTCGTAGATCCGCTTGTTCTCGTTCTGGCACCGCGTCATCGGGCACGGTGAGTTTCCCTGGACGATCGCCACCCGCAGCTCGTCGCCATCCGCGCTGGGGGCAAGCAAGGCGCCAGCCAGGAACAACAGGAGCACCACGGCGATCGAGTCCACGGCATGACGCCAGTGGTGCTGGTCCTCGATGATCAGCACGATGCCGGCGGCGACGGCGACTGCCATCACCGTCCATCCCGTCGGCCCGATCCACTGGGTGGCACCGAGCGCTCCCGGGGACCCGGCGGCCGCGTAACCGAGTCCGCCCCACGGGAATCCCCCAAACGGGAAACGGGCACGGAGGAACTCCCACAGTGCCCAGCCGCCAACGACGACGAGCCACCAGCGCCACGCGGGCCACAGCCGCACGAACCACACGAGAAAGCCATACGCCGCGGCCGTCGCCGCCAGATAGAGAGTCAGGGGCACCCAGGCGACCGCACCGAGGACAAAGATCCAGCGGAGCAGGATCCCAAAGAACACTGCGCCGAAGACGAACCCTGCCGCCATCGCCGCGCCGGGTCGCTCCGCCCGACGGAGTCCCCAAAGCAACGGAACCGGGGCCAGGAAGGCAAGCAGCCCGAGGTCGAACGGCGGGAAGGCGAGCACCAGAAGCAGGCCGCTCGCGGCAGCGGAGGCGTAGGGGATCCACATCGGACAGCGAGCGTAATGATCCCCCGGCGAAAAGGGCTCCCGAAACAGGTCACCCGGGCAACGACCTAGCCTCGGACCATGCTCTCCGACCTCGAAGTCGCAGTCGCCGCCGCCAACGCCGGGGCCGACATCGTCCGGGACGGCTTTGGGGGAGCATTCCTCACCGAGTACAAGGGTCGATCCGACCCGGTAACCGAGGTCGATCGCGCTGCCGAAGAGGCGATCCTCGCTGTCGTCAGGCGACACCGGCCCAACGACGAGATCATCGCCGAGGAATCGGGAGGATCGGCTGCGGAAGGACGACGGTGGATCATCGATCCTCTCGATGGGACGGTGAACTTCGTGCACGGCATCCCTCATGTCGCCGTCGCGATCGGTCTCTACGACGGAGACGACGGTCTGGTGGGCGTGATCGTCGATCCGAACCGAAACGAGACGTTTGCTGCCGCAGCCGAAGGCTCCGCCACCCTCAACGGACAACCGATCACGGTCTCGAGCGTCGATGAGCTCGCCGTTGCAGTTGTCACGACGGGGTTTCCGTACGACAAGCACGAGCGTCCCGAGGCTCTGGTCGCACCGGTCGCCGCGATAGTCGGTGCGGCGAACGGTGTTCGTAGGACGGGCTCGGCCGCTCTCGACCTTGCCTGGGTCGCCTGTGGCCGGTTCGACGCCTACTTCGAGGCGCAAGTCGCCCCATGGGACCGCGCCGCGGGTTCGGTGCTCGTCCTGGCGGCCGGAGGTTCGGTGACCGACGCCTGGGGGCGTCCCACGCTGCCCATCACCGGTTCGATCCTCGCCAGCAACGAGGCGCTCCACGACCAGATGCTCGACTTGCTCTCACCCACCGTCCCCCGCCACTACGACACATGACAGGCCTCGTCGCCCCCAGGCTGGTGATCGCCGACGACGTCGTTGGTCAAGATGGCAACGCTGTGGAGATCGCCGGCGGCTCGGTGCTGCGCGTCGGCCCGGTGGAGGAGCTGCGGCGACCCGGCCTCAGCGAGGAGCGATACCCGGGCGGGGTGATCGTGCCTGGCATCGTCGATGCACACTTCCACCCGGTGGCGTACGCCTCACTGCTCAACGGCCTTTCACTCAAGACGGCCGCAGACTTCGCCGACCTGCAGCGACGTATCCAGAACCGCGCCGCAGGTTTGGATCAAGGCCGACCCCTCATTGGAGTCCGCCTCGACGACGAAACCCTCGCCGAACGGCGCCTACCGACGCGCCACGACCTCGATGCATGGGTGAGCGACCGACCGGTGGTGCTCCATCGGTACTGCGGCCATATCGCCGTAGCCAACACTGCCGCTCTGAAGGCGGGTGGCATCGACGCCAGCACTGTCGACCCCGAGGGCGGATCACTCGACCGGGACGAAGAGGGACCGACCGGCGTTGTCCGCGAGACCGCCATCGAACTGGTCGCCATGCCATTGGCCGGGTCCAACCGGGTCGAGCAAACCCAGCTGGTCGACGCGATGACGGCATTGGCGGGTCTCGGCATCACGTCGATCGGCGCCATCGTCGGAATCGGTGATGGACCCTGGGCCGAGTTGGGTAACGAGGTTGAGATCGTTGCCGAGGCCGCCCGCGACCTGCCAATCAAGCTGCACTGCTTCGTGATCGCCAACACCTTCGGCGATCTGCACGAGGCTGCCGGAATGCTCGGCGCTGCTGGCGCTCGAGTGTCCTTCGCCGGTGTGAAACGCTTCGGAGACGGCTCACTGGGTGGCCACACCGCCGCGATGTGCCTGCCCTTCACAGACCGCCCGGAGACATCGGGTCTGCTCCGACTCGACCCTGAGGCCGACGGGGCTCTTGCCCGAGCTGCAATCGATTTGGGCGGTCGGGTTGCCGTTCACGCCATCGGCGACTGCGCGGTGGGGGCTTCTCTCGACCTGTGCGAGTCGCTGATCGCCCGTGGCGCGGAGCCGTCGCGGCTTCGCATCGAGCACGTGTCCGTGATCACCGAATCAGACATCGACCGCTTCTCCCGCCTGGGTGTCACTGCGGTGGTTCAGCCAGCGTTCATCGGGTCAGAGACCGAATGGCTCGAGGCTCGCGTGGGACCAGACCGCATCGGTCGTACCTACGCATTTCGCAGCCTCCTCGACGCCGGCGTCGCCCTCGCCGGCAGCTCGGATTGCCCGGTGGAGCCACCTGACCCGTGGGCGGGGATGGCGCTGGCACGCGACCGTGCGGGGTTGGTTCCCGAGCAGTCGCTCACGGGTACCGAAGCTCTGGGCATGTTCACCGCAGGCTCCGCTTCGGCGATCGGGCTCGCCCCGCCACTGTCGACGGGCAGCGCCGCCGACCTCGTAGTGATCGACCGCGACCCGACCTCGGTCACTCCCGACGAGGTCCGCCAAACCCAGG
>JABDMN010000279.1 GCA_013001485.1 Acidimicrobiia bacterium | reverse complement strand
CCCCAGGCCTACTACAACGCCCAGGAGGGCGTGAAGAAGCTCACCACGGAAACCGGTGCCGGCCAGTGGGGATCGGCGCTGGCATATGCAACAGCGTTGTATGGCATGGAGTGTGAGGTGTGGCAGGTACGGGCTTCGTATGACGCCAAGCCGTACCGCAAGACGATGATGGAGACCTGGGGCGCCACGGTGCACCCATCGCCGTCAGATCTCACCGCAGCCGGCCGGGCCATCCTTGAACAGGACGCAGGATCCCCCGGCAGTCTCGGTATCGCCATCTCCGAGGCAGTCGAAGCTGCGGTGGGCGACCCCGACACGAAGTACGCGCTGGGCAGCGTGCTCAACCATGTGCTGTTGCACCAGACGATCATCGGTGAAGAGGCCCTGCTCCAGTTGAAGAAGGCCGGAGATACGCCGGATGTCCTTGTCGGCTGCACCGGTGGCGGCTCGAACTTCGGTGGCCTGTCATTCCCGTTCATCCGGGAGAAGATGGCCGGCAACATGAACCCGGTGATTCGTGCCGTCGAACCCGCGGCCTGCCCATCACTCACCAAGGGCGTATACACCTACGACTTCGGTGACACAGCCGGCATGACGCCTCTGGTGAAGATGCACACGCTCGGGCACGACTTCGTACCCGACCCGATCCATGCCGGCGGATTGCGCTATCACGGAATGTCGCCACTGATCTCTCACATCTACGAACTGGGGCTGATGGAGGCAATCGCCATCCACCAGAACGAGTGCTTCGACAGCGCCCTTCAGTTCGCCAGGACCGAGGGGATCCTCCCGGCACCTGAGCCGACTCACGCCATTGCCGCCGCCATTCGCGAGGCGAAACTGGCCAAGGAGACGGGAGAGGAGAAGGTGATCCTCACCGCGCTGTGTGGCCACGGGCACTTCGATCTTGCCTCGTATGCGAGCTATCTCGCCGGCGAATTGGTCGACTACGACTACCCCGAGGCGAAGGTCCAGGAGGCCATGGAGCGGATCCCGGTCATCGCGGGCTGACCGTCACAAACCGAAGGACGCAGGCCTCCTTGCAGAAGGCAGCCTGTGTCGTATGGTCACGGCATGGAGCTCGTGGAGATCAGGCGCTATCCAACCCGACCGCAGGCCGAGTACGCCAAAGACTGCCTCGATGCATCGGGGATCGCAGCTTCCATCCAGGGCGACGATGCGGGAGGGGCCAACCCGGAGACGAGCCCCCTGGTGGTGCTGGTCAACGCGGACCAGGCTGAGGCGGCACGGCGGATATTGACCGAACCGACCGACTGGTAACTGAGCCAGCCGCGTAGGGAGGTCAGCCGGCTTTCTGTTGCGTCGACTGTGCCGGAGCCCGGGCGATCGGCGGCCTATGCTTAGGGGGAGTCACCTTGGCGGACGGCGACGGCGCCTCAGCCCCCTGGGTCTGATGAGACTCCTCGAGCACGACAGCTTCGACACCGCCGACGAGATCGGCGATGAGGTTGTACAGCACGGCGCCCACGGTGAACAGACCGGTCATGACGATCGCCCACACCACTGCCAGCAGAAGAACGATGCGGAAGTAGAGCTCGCCGTCAGCAACAAACGTGATGTCGAGTTTCAGGAGTAGCTCAGAAATCCGTTCTGGCAGGCCGCGCTGAACGACGACCGACCACAGCACCCACGTGCCCAGCACGAACGACAGGGACGCGATGGCGTTGAACACGGCCGAGACCTTCAACACGGTCCACGGGTCGAAGCGGCGGATGATGCGTCTGACTCTGCGTACTGCCATGGGAAAAGGCCTCCTCAGGCCACGAGCGAGTGTAGGGCCGCTTCCTGGCGGCGCCGTGACATGAAACGCCCCGTGTGTCCGGCGAGTTCCCGGCTCACTCCTCGGTGGGAACCAGGGCCACGGCGCTGACCTGGTCTTGCTTGTCCAGGTTCATCACCTTCACACCAGTGGCGTCACGCCTCTGGCGGGAGATCTCCTTGACGGCTTGGCGGATCACAATGCCGTCAGTCGAGGTCATGAACACCTCGTCACCTGCCGACACTCCCCGAGCAGCGACCAGTACTCCCCTGACCCGGGTGAGCTTGATGGCCTTCACTCCCATGCCGCCACGCTTCTGGCGGGGGAAGTCGTCCATCTTGGTGCGCTTGCCATAGCCACCGGACGTCACCACGAGCACCTCTTCGGCCTCGTCGGCGACGGCCGCAGCCACCACCTCGTCGTCCTCGCGCAGCCTTATGCCGCGCACTCCCTGAGTGTCGCGGCCCATCGGGCGAGCGTCGGTCTCCGCAAAGCGAATCCCCTGGCCATTCCGGGTGAAGATCATCAGATCGCCTTCACCGTTGGTGGCCCGAACCGCCACAACCTCGTCGTCGTCCTGAAGCTTGATGGCGATGAGAACCGAAGAACGCGAGTCGTAGTCGGCGAACTTGGTGCGCTTCACCTGCCCCGACTTCGTGAACGTGACGAGGAACCGCGACGTCTCGTAGTCACGGGTGTCCACGATCGCCTGAACTTTCTCGTCTGGCTCGAGCGGTAACACCGATTGCACCATGACCCCCTGGGCGGTGCGGTCCTTGATGGGCAACTGATGAGCCCGCGTGCGGTACACCTTGCCTCTGTTGGTGAAGAACAACAGGTAGGAGTGTGCCGTGGTGTGCATGACGTGTTCGATGAGGTCGTCGTCTTTGACCTTGGCGCCACGGACCCCTCGGCCGCCCCGGCCCTGGCTCTTGTAGATCGATGCCCGGGTCGCCTTCACGTAGCCGCGCTCTGTGACCGACACGACAAGCTCCTCGTCGGCGATGAGATCCTCCAGCGACATTTCGCCCTCGTCGGGGATGATGCGGCTGCGACGGGTATCGCCGAACTTCTCCTTGATGGCGGCCAGCTCGTCGGCGACGATCTGGCGCCGCTTCTTCTCGGACTTGAGAATCGCTTCGAATCCCTTGATCTGTTTGGCGAGCTCTGCGTGCTCCTCGCGCAGCTTCCCGGTCTCGAGAGCGGTGAGCCGTCGCAGCGGCATGTCGAGGATGTGATTTGCCTGGATCTCTGACAACGAGAACGCCGCCATGAGAGCTTCTCGTGCAACCCCGGTGTCTTCGGACCCCCGGATGATCTTGATGACCTCTTCGATGTTGTCGAGGGCGATGAGTAGGCCCTCGACGATGTGGGATCGCTCCTGAGCCTTGCGGAGCCGATAGGCGGTACGTCGCTCGATCACCTCGAGCTGATGGGCGATGTAGTAGTGGACCATGTCGGCGATGTTCAGCGTGCGAGGAACCCCGTCGACCAGAGCGACTGCGTTCACCGAGAAGCTCTCCTCGAGTTGGGTGTGCTTGAACAGTTGGTTGAGGACCACCTGAGGGATGGCGTCCTTCTTCAGCTCCACCACAATGCGAATGCCGTGCCGATTGGACTCGTTGCGGAGATCGGAAATCCCCGTGATGACCTTGTCCTTCACGAGGTCGGCGATCTTGGTGAGGATGCGGTCAATCGACACCTGGTACGGCACCTCGGTGACGATGATCGCAGTCTTGTTCTTCCGGACCTCTTCGATGTCCGTGACCGCTCGCATCCGCACCGAGCCTCGCCCGGTGAGGAGCGCGTCGGTGAGGCCCTTGGTTCCGACGATGTACGCACCGGTCGGGAAGTCGGGGCCCTTGATGAACTCTGTGAGATCCGCCGCAGTGGCGTCGGGATTGTCGAGAGCGTGCAGGACCGCGTCCGAGACCTCGGTGAGGTTGTGAGGGGCGATGTTGGTGGCCATGCCAACCGCGATGCCTGTCGAGCCGTTCACCAGCAGGTTGGGGAACCGGGCCGGCAGCACCGTGGGCTGCTGGAACTCGCCCGAGTAGTTGTCGACGAAATCGACGGTCTCCTCGTCGATCGACTCCAGCATGTGCATGGCGATCTTGGCCAGTCGTGCCTCTGTGTATCGCATGGCGGCTGGTGGGTCGTCGACGGTCCCGAAGTTCCCCTGGGGCTCTACGACCGGGTAGCGGCTGGCAAAGTCCTGACCAAGACGCACCAACGCGTCGTAGATGGCGTCGTTGGAGTGGGGATGGAAGCGACCCATGACGTCGCCGACCACACGGGCGCACTTCCGGAACGGGGTCCCGGGCCGGATGCCGGCGTCATACATCGAGAACAGGATCCGGCGATGGACGGGCTTCAGGCCGTCGCGCACATCGGGAA
>JABDMN010000258.1 GCA_013001485.1 Acidimicrobiia bacterium | reverse complement strand
GTCCCATCGCGCCGCGGAGCCGGGGATCTCGATCACCGGTGAAGGGATCGTCTCGCCGGGCACGGATCCGGCCCCGGGAAGGCTCTCTCCGTCGATGACGCGGGCGGGCAATCCCTCGATCACGGTCTCGGACCTCTCCCGGATCACGCCGACATCCATGGTGGCCATCGCCCAGAACGGCAGCGTGTCCGCTTTGCCATTGGCATATGCCTCGAGCGTTACGCCAAGAGCGGCCATCGTCGCGCCATCACAGCGCAGCGCCCTGGCCAACGGATGTCGGCGCATGCTCTCGATCAACCCGGCCTTGCCGACGGCGATGCCGGCCTGGGGGCCACCGAGGAGCTTGTCGCCCGAGAACAACACGACATCGGCGCCTTGCTCGAGAGTTTGTCGGACGCCGGGTTCTGCGGACAACCAGGAGGGTGGTGCGCCTTCCACCCACGGAGTCCTTGTGTCGAGCAACCCCGAGCCGACGTCGGCGATAAAAGGGACGCCTCGGTCAGCGGCCAGTTCGCCGAGCTCTGAGTAGCTGGCTTCGACCGCGAACCCCTCGATCCGGTAGTTCGACGGGTGGACCTTGAGGATGGCGGAGGGTTCACCCTGCCGGTAGTCGTCGAGATGAGTCTTGTTGGTGGTACCGACCTCGTGGAGCTGTGCTCCCGATATCGCCATCACGTCGGGGAGCCGGAACGAACCACCGATCTCGATCAGCTCGCCCCGAGACACGAGAACCTCTCCGGGAGCGGCGATTGCAGCGAGAGCCAACAGCAACGCGGCTGCGTTGTTGTTGACGACCAGGCCGTCCTCAGCGTCGACGAGCGTTGCGACGAGCCGGCCGACGTATGCGCCGCGACTGCCTCGAGAGCCCGCAGAGAGGTCGAACTCGAGATTGGTGTAACCGGCGGACACGTCAGCGGCTGCTTCGGCGGCTGTCTTTGCCCACGGTGCTCTCCCGAGGTTCGTGTGGAGGAGCACTCCTGTGGCATTGATTACAGCTCGGGGCCTGTGCTGGTCGATCTCGGCGAGCATGCGGGAGGCGAGGGTTTCGGGGTTGGCTTCGTTGCCGTCCCGGATGAGATCTCGTGCCTCGTCGATGGCGTTGCGGGCGACTTCGAGGCCGAGCGGACCCGGCCGACCGAGCCGGGCGGCGAGTTCGTCCACCTTGGGCAGGTCGCGAAGCTCCATGGAAGCAAGGTTACCGGTGCCGGTACCATTGCCTCCGTGGCCCTCGGACCCCTCCTCTTCGCTCTGTTTCTGGTCGTTCCCGTCGCGGAGATCGCGCTGTTCATCGCTATCGGTGACCGCATCGGTGTGATCACGACCCTCGCCCTGATCGTCATTACTGCCTTTGTCGGTGCCGCCCTTGTTTCCCGGCAGGGCCGCCAGACGATGGCTCGGCTTCGTGCCGAGATCGCCGAGCAGCGGGTGCCGACTCGTCAGCTCTCCCACGGAGCGATGATCCTGGTGGCCGGGGCGCTGTTGCTCACCCCCGGGTTCATCACCGACACGGTGGGGTTCGCCCTGCTGGTCCCTCCAATCCGAACTGCCATCCACGATCTGCTGGCAGTTCGGCTTCGCAGCCGTTTCGTCCGGCTGTGACGGGCGTCGAGCCGCGCCAGGCGGCGACGGTGTGTGTCCTCCGACCCACCGAGGACCGCTTCGAGGTCTTGATGGTTCAGCGAACCCGGGCAGCCGACTTCATGGGAGGGGACTGGGTGTTCCCCGGAGGTGGTGTCGACGACATCGACCGTGAGGCAAGCGCCATCAGCGGACTGCCACCCGAACTCGCCGGTCACGGCGCTGCCGCCCTCCGCGAGCTGGCTGAGGAGGCAAGCGTTTGGCTCACCGAGCCGCCCGTCGACGCTGCCACCCGCGCCGACTGGCAGCCACTGCGCGAGGAGGCCGTCTACGCCGCCCTGAAGACGTCGGGGCGTCGCTTCCTCGGCGAAGAGCTGGCCTTCTTCGCCCATTGGGTGACTCCGGAAGGGCTCCCGATCCGCTTCGACGCGCGCTTCTTCATGTGTGGCGTGCCGGAGGGCACAGAGGCTGTCGCCGATGAGAACGAGGTATACGACGCAACCTGGATCGACCCGGCCGAAGCGCTGAGCCGTGACGAGTCGGGGCAGTGGACCATCCCGTTCCCGACGAAACGGACTCTGGAGTCCCTGGCGCAGTTCGATTCGCCATCGGCGGCCATGGACCACGTGCGGTCGCTCGATCGGGTGGAGCGCATCGTTCCCCGGATCAAGACCGATGCCGACGGCACCGCAACGATCCTGCTTCCCGGCCAGCCGGGGTATGCCGCATGATCTCAGTCACCACCGTTCTGTGTCCCAATCCCGGACCCTTCACCGGGCCGGGTACCAACACCTACGTGGTGTCTTCGGAGGGCTCCGCGGTGATCATCGATCCGGGCCCGGTTCACGAAGGTCATCAGAGGGCAACGCTCGACGCGGCGAGCGGCTTCGAGATCGTCGCGGTTCTCGTGACCCACACCCACCCTGATCACGCTCCGGGCGCCAACGCCATGGCACAGCACCTGGAGGTTCCGGCGTGCGGATTCGCCCCGGGGCCACACTTCGTTCCCGATCGGCTGCTTACGGACGGTGACGTGGTCGCTTTCGGTGATGCCGAGATAGTCGCTGTCCACACCCCGTGACAAACCGACGACCATCTTTTCTTACAGTCCGGTTGTGTTCTGTTCACGGG
>JABDMN010000255.1 GCA_013001485.1 Acidimicrobiia bacterium | reverse complement strand
GGGCAGCCGGTCTCCGTGATCATCCCGGATGGATCATCGGCGCGGACGATTGCTCGGCTGCTCGCCGAGGCCGAGGTGGTGCCGAGTGCGTCATCGTTCGAGCGCCTTGTCAGGGATCAGGGTGTAGCCGAGCGGTTGCGGGCGGGTGGGTATGACCTCTTCACCCTCATGGAATCCGATGCCCTGATCAGCCAGCTGACCACCGGTCCGCCGGCGGTCGAGACGTTCTCGGTGACCGTCATCGAGGGTCTTCGCATCGAGGAGATGCTCGACTCAATGGCGGCTCAGACTCCGTTCACCCGGGTCGAGTTCGAGGCGGCCCTCGAAGGTGTTTCTACCGGCCTTCATGCCGGATCGAGCAATCTGGCGTCGTGGGAGGGGCTGTTGGCCCCTGACACCTATGAGTTCACGGTTGAGGTGGGTCCCGTCGACATGCTGCAGCAGATGGCGTCGACACTGGAATCGCGGGTCGGTTCCAGGGATTGGTCTGCCACCGGGCTCACGCCGTACGAGGGTCTGGTCGTTGCCAGCCTCATCGAGAAGGAGGCAAAGCTCGACGCGGAACGAAGCCTCATCGCCTCGGTGATCATGAACCGACTGGACATCGGCATGGCCCTCCAAATCGACGCCACGGTCATTTATGCGCTCGGGGAGAACCCCGGGCGCGTGCTGTTGTCTGACCTCGAGATCGAATCTCCGTACAACACCTACAAGTACACCGGCCTGCCACCCACTCCCATCGGCGGGGTGCGCCCAGCCTCGCTCGACGGTGCTGCATCGCCGGCTGATACCGACTTCCTCTTCTACGTGCTCATCGACCCGTCCGGTGAGCACGGGTTCACCGCCGACTACGACGAGTTCTTGCGCCTCAAGGCTGAGGGCAAGGCATCGGGAGCGATTCCCTGACCGTGTTGCACCTGGCCGTTCTCGGCGATCCAGTAGAGCACTCACTGTCACCCCGAATGCAGACGGCGGCTCTGGCGGCCACCGGCATCGAGGGGACCTACGACGCAATCCAGGTCGACGCCGCCGGCATGGGCACGATGGTGGCTCGGCTTCACCACGGAAAGCTGGATGGAGCCAACATCACCATGCCCCACAAGCGCCTGGCTCGCCTCCTCGCAGACGAAGTGCGCTCGCTGGCACAACGAACGGGTGCGGTGAACACCTATTCGGTGGATGACGGGAAGGTGATCGGCGACAACACCGACGTCGCCGGGTTCATCGACGCATCAGATTGGGCGGGGATTCCTGACGACGCTCCGTTGCTCATCCTGGGAGCCGGTGGCGCGGCCGCGGCTGCTCTTGTGGCATTCGAGGACCGAAGAGTGCACCTATCTGCTCGACGGCCCGCGGCAGCGCGCGCCCTGGCGCGCAGGGTCGGCGTCGACACAACTGAGGTCACCTGGGGTGAGGCCGTCCCAAACACCGTCGTCGTCAACTGCACGCCGCTCGGCATGAGAGGCGAGAACCTGCCGGGCGGAGTCCTGGAGCAAGCAGCCGGCTACATCGAGAGCGTTTACGGATCGGGTCCCACGCCGGCGCAGCAGGCGGCAGAGGACGCCGGAGTTCCGTGTGCGACGGGCCTCGACCTCCTGGTGGCACAGGGAGCGCGGTCATTCACGATCTGGACGGGGTTCGAGGCTCCGGTTGGAGCCATGAAAGCGTCCGTCACAGCCTGACATTTCCCCGGCGGACCTTCTGTCGTTCTCCTCAAGGCGACCACTGTGGGTGCCGAATGATCTCATCGGAACGCAAAATGCGGACCGAATGAAATCCAAGGAGAACCCGGTGACAAGCGACGCTCGACATCTCGGCAGCCTCCTGCTCGATGAAGGCTTGGTGACCGAAGACCAACTCGACAAGGCCATGGCGGCCCAGGAAGAGTCCGGTCTCCCACTTGGCAAGGTTCTCGTCGACGAGGGCCTCGTAGCCGAAACCGACCTCGTCCGAACCCTCGCCCGCCAGATCGGCATCGAGTTCGTCGATCTCGACGAACAGAACGTCGATCCTGCAGCCACCGCCCTGATCCCCGATTACCTCCAGGTGCGTTTCACGGCCCTCCCCATTGGGTTCGACGACGACGGAAAGCTCATCGTGGCGATGGCGGACCCCGCCAACGTCATCGCCATCGACGACATGCGAGCTGCGTCCGGCCGCGAGATCTCGGCGCGAGTCGCCACCCGCAGTGCCCTCGAGGACGCCATCCAGCGCTACTCCAGCTATTCGGAGTCCGTGACCGACCTCGCCGAGGCAGCCATCGCGGACAACGACGACGCAACGAGCCTCGACGACATCGAGGCCGACTCCGAAGAAGCGCCGGTCGTCAAGCTGCTCAACACCGTGATCACCAGAGCCATCGGCGAGAGGGCATCGGATATCCACATCGAGCCGGGGGAGCGCGACCTGCGTATTCGCTTCCGCATCGACGGTGTGCTCCACGAGGTCATGACGACGCCGCGCACAATCGCCAATGCCGTGGTGAGCCGCGTGAAGATCATGGCTGACCTCAACATTGCCGAACGGCGGGTTCCCCAGGACGGTCGTGTCAGCCTGAAGGTCGGAGACCGTGCCATTGACCTTCGTGTTGCAACCCTTCCGTCGATCTACGGCGAAAAGGTCGTCATGCGTATTCTCGACAAGTCTGGCGGCGTCGCCAGCCTCGAGGATCTGGGCTTCCTCGAGCACAATCTCGAGCGGTACGCAGAGTCCTACACCAAGCCGTACGGCGCCATCCTGGTGACCGGCCCTACCGGTTCAGGTAAGACGACGACGCTGTATTCGACTCTGGACATCCTCAACGAGCCCGATGTCAACATCATCACCGTCGAGGATCCGGTCGAGTATCGCCTCGAAGGTCTGACCCAGGTGCAGGTGAACCGCAAGGCCGGCCTGCTGTTCGCCACCGCTCTCAAGTCGATTCTTCGTGCCGACCCGGACATTGTCCTCATCGGTGAGATCCGTGACGGAGAAACCGCCAAGATCGCCATCGAGGCAGCCCTCACCGGTCACCTTGTGCTCTCGACGCTTCACACCAACGACGCACCCTCCTCGATCAACCGCCTCGTGGACATGGACGTCGAGCCCTTCCTGGTCTCGTCAGCGATCGATGCAGTCCTCGCCCAGCGTCTCGCCAGGCGCCTGTGTGACAAGTGCAAGGTTTCCTACAAGCCGACCCGTGAAGAGCTCGAAGGTGTCCGGTGGGACTTCGAGCGACTCGACCATCCCGATATCTACCGCGCCGAGGGGTGCAAGTCGTGCTCTGACACGGGATATCGCGGTCGTGTGTCGATCAACGAGTTGATGACCGTCACCGAGGAGATCCAGCGCCTGACCGTCGAGCGGTCCTCCTCGGACGAGATGATGAAGGTCGCCGTCGAGCAAGGCATGTTGACGCTGCGCGACGACGGCCTGGAAAAGGTCAAGTTGGGCTACACGTCGCTCGAAGAAGTCCTTCGAGTCGTGGTGTAGTCGGAGAAACCGAATGAGCAAAGTCGAACGACAGTTGGGCCAGATGCTGGTCGACCGCCGCCTCCTCACCAAGGACGCGCTGGAGACCCACCTGGCACAAGCGGAAACAAGCAATACGCCTTTGGCGCAGGTCCTCGTTGCCGAGGGGACGGTCCGCGAAGCCGACATCCTGGCCGCGGTAGCCGAGCGGATCGACGTGCCGTATGCGCCGCTCCAGGTCGCCAAGGGGAGCGACATGATCGACGCCCAGGCCGTGGGTGCCGTTGATCGGGAACTCGCTGAACAGCTCGACGCATTGCCTCTACGCATCGAGAACGGCTCGTTGTTGGTTGCCGTCGCCGACCCCTTCAATCAGGACAAGAAGGCGCTGCTCGAGAAGGCGTCGGGGATGCCAGTCGTGCTGGCTCTCGCACCGGGCTCAGCCATCATCGAGCGGATCGGCGAGATCTATGAGACGTATGAGTCGTTGCCCGATGATGCCAAGGAAACCAAGGGGTCGGTCGACGCCAAGGCAGTGCTGGCGGAAGCCGAAGCTCTGAAGGACAACGAAGAACGGCCACATATCAACGACCTTCTCGAGGTCCTGTTGGAGCGCGGAGGGTCCGACCTTCACCTCACCGCCGGGTCCCCGCCACAGGTTCGCGTCAATGGCTCGCTCAAGGCTCTCGACCAGTTCCCGATGATGAAGCCGGCGATGCTTCGCTCAATGATCTATGAGATCCTCACCGCCCGCCAGCAGGAGCAACTCGAGGAGACACGAGAGCTGGACTGCTCACATC
>JABDMN010000234.1 GCA_013001485.1 Acidimicrobiia bacterium | reverse complement strand
GGTAGTGGGTGCGGGCGAGGACGTTGACCGAGTCGAGTTGGATCGTGCCCACCCGATCGAAGACCTTGCGAAGGTGCCTGACATCGACACGGCCTGACGGGCGTGGATCGGCCAATCCCTGAGCGGCGATGGCGATGCGGCGGGCTTGGGCGACCGAAAGGCGAGGCATGGACGGAGCTAACTTACCGAGATGCTGACAACGGCGCTGCGGGCGCTCTGGACGTGGTTCATAGTGCCCATCTCCTTCCTGGCGACACTGTTCTGGGCTGGGATGGCAGCGGTCTTGTCGTTCTTCCCCAATCCCGACCGGGGTGTCGAATGGGTGCTCAGGAGCTGGAGCCGGGGGTTTCTGCGTATCGCCCTGCGGTACGAAGTACGAGGGGCCGAGAAGCTCGGAGCCGGGCCTTACGTCTTCGCCTCGAACCATCTCAGCAACTTCGACATCCCGCTTCTCTTTCTGGCGATTCCGGTGCCCATCCGGTATCTCGCCAAGAAGGAGCTGTTCAGGATCCCGATCTTCGCCACAGGAATGAGAAGGATCGGCATCGTGGAAGTCGACCGCGACGCCGCGGCCACGGCCCGTGACGCCATCAATGTCGGCGTATCCCAGGCAGTCGAGCGGGGACACTCGATCATGGTGTACGTAGAGGGGCACCGCTCCCGGGACAAGAGGCTGCAGCCCTTCAAACGGGGCGCCTTCCGGATCGCCATCGACAACCGGTTGCCTCTCGTCCCGGTGACGATTCAAGGAACGTGGGAGGTGTGGCCGCCGGGGAAGAAGGTGGTCCGGTCGGGTCGGGCCGTCGTAGTCATCGGCGATCCCATCGACACCTCACAAATGGAGAGGTCTCAGGTCGGCGAGCTGCTCGATCGGGCACGGGACGAGATCTCCGCGACCTATGACGAGCTTCGGGCCGCCGCTCAGTCGTAGACACCGGTGAGGTAGGCGGCACCGTCACGCACCTCGCACAGGAATGCTCCGGCTGAGGTCACCAGTTGGTACCGGTCGGCAGCCTCCTCCCCGAGCCACCATCTCCCCATCCGGCGCCACGGCCCCGCCCACGACAACACCGGCTCCCAACGGCTCCCCAGCCGCACTCGCACCGGCATCCCGGTGTCCCACTCCACTTCGAGTCGATGGGGCTCAGGCGGTGTCAACGCGGGTGATGCTCCCGGGACCCTGCCCCTCCAGGGGGCTTCGGGGTCCCGCTCCCCCTTTGCGGGCTCTTCTCCCCACCTGTGCCAGGCAATCCGCTCGATGGGGTCTCTTCCCCCTTGAGGCAGCGCCTGGAGGACGTTATCGACCCCCACCAGCGCCTGGGTCTGTACCAGCGCTCGATCTACCTCGGCGGCGACGGCGGCGTCCTCGTGAAGACCGAGCTGACGTCCGGAATCGGAGAGATCGGCAGGAGTGATCGTGATGCGAGCCAGCCCACCCCTGATGCCACTCGAAACTGACTCCAGCCAGGCCCGCAGCTGCCAACGCACCCGCTCCGCCAGCGCTCCCTCATCGAAAGGATCGGCGCTACGCCAGGTTCGAGTCCTCACGGTGCCGTCGGCGGCCTCGACATCGATCTCGACCCGATGGGGAACCACTCCCGAGACCCGCGTTTGGTCGATCAGCCGGGATGCAAGCGAACGGGCAACGAAAGCTGCCTGTTCGAGATTGTCGAGCGGAGGATCGAACAGCTCTGTGACCGCCGGGTCATCGGGGACATCGCGTGGTGAGGGGCGACGCTGCTCACCTGTGGCGACACGGTGGGCATGTAGCCCGACCGTCCCGAAACGTGAAACCACCGCATCACGAGGTAGACCGGCGAGTTCGCCAAGAGTGCCTATCCCCAGCCAGCGGAACGTAGCGACGAGATCGTCGTGATCGATGACCGAGACATCGAGCGACGCCAGGAACTCGGCGTCGTCCTCGACGATGACGATCGGGTCTGCAGACGTCGCCTGGATCGCAGCATGGCGGGAACTGAAAGGTCCCGAGGCAACGCCCAGCCGGTATCCGGCGATATCGATGGCGTCGAGCTCCTTGGCGATGCGCTCTAGTGCTGCCAACTCGCCGCCGTAGTAGCCGACCGCACCGTCGAGCATCACATAGGCAAGCCCGGGCTCACTCGGCTCGACGCGCGGAACCATGGTCTCGATGGCAGCGAGAACCGGCTCGAAGGCAACCATCTCGGCAGCGGGGTCCGACACCAGAGTCACCACGATCGGGCACACGGCTTCGGCAGAGCGTCGCTGCATTCCGAGAGTCACCCCATCAGCCGCAGCCAGCTCGTTACAGGCGATTACCCGGTTGCGGTCGTCGACAACCTGACAGGGCTCACCCGATGGCGCGTCCGGACGGCGCAAGCGCCAATCCGGAAACCACACGCAAAGGATCCGTGCCATGGTCCTCGAACTCCACAGTCGTCGTCATACCTCTCACCCCTTTGCCCGAGGCGCTGAAGCGCAGCGAGCGTCTCTCGAGCCGACCGTGGCCATTCCCGGCACCGATCCAGTCGACACCGGCCGCCTCGAGACGGAGATAGGACGCGCCAGTGGGGATGTCACCGCGCACCGGGCGCAGGACGAGTGCAGTGCGGTGAGTCTTGGCCAGCGCAGAGAGCTGCGAACCTGGGCTTCCTTTGCACCCGCCGGCACCTCGGCGAAGACAGCACGCAGGCCACCAACCAGGGTCGCCGCTACCCGTGCCCATGACACGGGATCGTCACAACGAACCACGATGAGTCGATCGGGCTCGATGCCCACGTCCCATGCCGCGGCTGGACACAGCCAGCCTCGGACGTCGAGGTAAGCGACGGGCCCGAGTCGGGACTGCTCGGCAAGTGCCGCCAGCCCGACCCGGGTGATCCCGAAGCCAGGTGGCCCCACGACCGACAGCGTTCGGCCTGGCGCCAACCCCCACGCCCCCTGATGCACCGGAGACACCGATCTCCCGCGTGGTGACGGTGTCTCCGGCGATGCCACTTCCCCTGGATGCCCGGCCGATTTCCCCCGAAACCGGTCGGCCAACTCCGCCGTGGTCACATTCCCTCTCCTGTAAGGGGCAGCCGACTGTAATCGAACATATGTTCGATTAGCAAGAGGTTTCGATGAGAACGCGAAAAGTCTCCCTGATGGCAGAATCAGAGAATGTGGACATGGGTCTGGATCGGCCTCATAGCCCTCGTTGTGCTGTACGGGCTCCATCGTCTGGCGACGTGGGCCGAGCGACGCGGGTGGCTCTACTACCGAACCAAGGATCGTCCCAAAGCCGGGTTGAGCCTCGTCGGCCAGATCTTCCACCCGGCGATCGGACACCGTCGAGGAGAACCAGGCCCAGCGCCTCGAACAAGACGAATCCGGTGAGCCACCAGTCGAGTAGCTCCTGACACAGAAGGCCCACCATCATCGGCGACGTGCTGAAGGTCCTCTGGCGCGAAGCCCCAAAGCGCTGTAGAACAGGGGCAATCAAACGAAGGGAGCGGCAGTGACCGTAGCCAAGGTCATCGAGATCACCTCCACCTCACCGGGGAGTTTCGAAGATGCGATCCGCAAGGGCATCTCGAAGGCGCAGCAAACGATCGAGGGAATCAGAGGCGCCTGGATCTCCGAACAAAAGGTGGAGCTGTCCGACGACGGCACGATCAAGCACTTCCGTGTGGACATGAAGCTCACGTTCGTTCTCGAGTAGGCGAACACGTGTGACATGAGAA
>JABDMN010000230.1 GCA_013001485.1 Acidimicrobiia bacterium | reverse complement strand
CCGGTTGCTGCATACGCCTGCACCGCTTCGAACAGGTCGGTTCGGAATACCAGATCCGAGCCGAACTTCGACAGCTTCTCTTCCGCCTCGATGGCGGCGTTGCGGACGTCGGCATCGGGATGCGCCTGGCCGAGGAAGGGCCCGACTCCGTACGCAGAGCTGAGGACGGTGGCGACCTCGTCGAGCGGAGCCATGGTGGACTCCCAGGTGCGCTGATCGGCATTCACGAGACGGTCGATGATGTCGCCCGCCGTGCCGATGGCGGAGTCGGTGGACGTTGTGACGCGCTCAGGCGTCGTGGTGGTGTAGTCGTGGAGCATGGAGGCAGGCTAGATCGCCGCGCCGGGTGTGGAGACGTCAGCCGACAGGGCTGATGGTCACGGTGACGGGCAGATGGTCTGATCCGTTGGCAGGCCCGGTGCTTCGGCTGACGGTCGTCAGGTCATGTGACATCAGTGCGTGGTCGATGGGGATGGCGAAGAGGCGCCAGTCGGCATGCCAGGTGGGTTGAAGGCCGTAGCCCTGGAGCGAGTTGCGCAGCTCCGCCTCGTCCTGAAGCGATCGCACCGCATGGGACCACGGCGTCGCGTTCAGGTCTCCGACGACGATCGTCGCCCCGCGCTCGGTGGCTGCCAGATCGGTGAGGGCGGCGAGGAGATCGTCTCTCTTGTTCGATCCGTCGGAGTTGGTGGGCGACCGGGGATGGGCCGCAAGCACCACCACATCACCGATGGTCACCCTGGCGATTGTGTCGAGGTCGTTCGAGACGAAGATCTGCTCGACCTCGACATCGAGCCCTGGTTGGGCCAGCACCATGGTTCCGAAGCGGCGTTCCGGGTCCGGGACCGCCACGATGTCGTAGGGGAGATCGGCGAGTCGCGCCGCTCGCTCCCAATCGACGCTCGACTCGAACACGAAGACGAGGTCGGCACCGGTTCCGGCGAGGTGACCGTACACGTCCGCCCGGTTCTGGTTGGAGGCGGTCACGTTGTGGATGCTGATCGTGATGTCGTCGCCCGTGGTGGTCGTCGGGTCGGGCTGGTTCCCCAGGTAGAGAGGGAGGATCACCAGGAGGTTGATGAGCCCGGCTGCGAAGAACACGACGGCACCGGCTCTTCCGAACACCATCCCGTAGATGACGCCGACGATCAGCAGTGTCAGCATCAACAGCACCCGGAAATTGGCGATGAGGTCGAACAGCCACCAGGTCGAGCCGAAGAACCCCATCAGGGTCGCCACGGTCCCCAAGGCGCCCACCGTGAGCAGGATGATGGCGAAGGCGATGCCGAGACCGCGGCCGAAGAGGTTCATCGGGCCTCACCGAACGAGTAGAAGAAACCGTCTCTGGCCCCCACGAAGATCTGTCCCTTCCACACGGCCGGGGTGGATTCGATGCACCCGGTCTCGAGAGGTTGATCCCACAGCCGGAGCGGCCGTTTCGGATCGAGGACATCGTACGCCCGGAGGCCAGGGGATCCCTGACATCCGACGGCGACGAGCAGTGTGTCGTCCACATAGACCGGTGATGACCAGGCCCCGCCGCCAACGTCGTCGCTCCAGATGGTCTCGCCCGATTCGCGGTCGATGCCGAGGAGGCGCCCCGGATTCGTGGTGATGAATATGACATCGCCGACGATGGCGGGCGTTGCCCAGATCCCACCGCTGAGCCCGCCCGAGCCGGGTACGTCCACGCCCCAGATCCTCGGATCGCCATCCGTGTACGGGTCGAGCTTGGCGAACTGCCCGACTTCACTGCCCCGCGATGTGGCGAGATCGACCTGTGCAGACACGTAGAGCATGCCCTCGTCGTCGATGACCACGGTGGAGTCGACGTCGTCACCCATCCAGTAGTCGAACACCACCGGTGCGACGCCGTCGAGGACGTCGGAGACGTCGAGGCCCACCACCCGACCTGCCGAGTTGGCGAAATAGACCCGCTGCTCGAAGACCGCAACCGAGCTCTCGATGGACTGTTGCCTGCCGACCCGTGCAACCAGTTCGTCGGTGAACGCCGGAAACTCGACGAGCACCTGCGGGTCGACCGTCACCTGGCCGGCCTCGTCGAAGGACCGGTTCAGCTTCACGGCGAAGAACCAGCTGTTCTCGCCACCGACGTACATGACGTCGTCGACGATCACGGGGTTGGAGTCCCAGTCGTTGTTCCACATGCCGTTGACCGAAGCCGCGTCGAGAGCCCACAGCTCGGTCGGTTCCCCGCGATCGAGGGCGATGATGCGAAAGCGGGGATCACGCGATCCCGAGTAGATGAGCGGATACCCGTCGGGATCCAGGCTCAGCGAGCCCTTGATGATGTCGCCCATGGCGAAGTCGCTTCGGGTTCTGGCCCCGGTGGCGGCGTCGACGAAATGGATGCGTTTGTCGTAGGCACCGAAGATCACCTCGGTTGTGCCATCAGGTCGGTCCCAGACGACGGGCTGGCCGGTCCACCCCGTGCCGCACCACACCTTGTCCTGGCCACCGACCGGTGAGTTGCCGCACATCGCCGAGTCGGGAAAACGCCATGTGACCTCGGGGCTGCGCGGCACCGGCCCTTCCCCGTGATAGGTGCGGGATGGATTGCCGCGGAACATCACGAGCCCGTCCACCGATCCCCACGGCATCCCGTTCGTCCATGCCGGCACCACGCCTGGAGGCCGCTCCGGCAGCGTGGTTGTCGTGGTGGTGGTCGTCGTCGTTGCCGCTGGTGTTGTGGTCGTGGTGGTGCCATCCGACGTCGTCGTCGGGTCGACGGCTGTGGCGTCGCCGGTGCAGGCGGCGGCGGCCAACGTCAGCGCCAGAATGGGGAGAAGGATGCGTCGCACCGGTCAGGAGTCTACGAAACCGGTGGGTTACGCCAGCGCCCCCACCCGAATCCGACCGCTGCGGCCGAAAACAGGATGACGTAGGCACCGAGGTAGATCCACAACAGCGCCACGGCAAAGGTGCCGAGGAGCCCGTAGGAGCCCAGCTCGCCGACCTGACCCAGGTACAGGCCGAACGCGATCGAAACCGATGTCGCCAACACAGCGGACACCAGGGCAGCCAGCCAGGAGGCTGGAAACGGACGGGGGGGACCGAAGTGATACACGGCCCAGAGGAACGCGTAGAGCGAGAAACCGGCAACGGGGATCCGCAGCCATAGCCAGACGTCGACGATCCACGTGGTGTTCGCCAATTCGTCGAGGAACTCGAAGAACTGCCGCCCCAACAGCAGCGATACCGTGGCAATGGCGAATGCGACACCCGCCGCCAGGGTGAGGGCAACGGCCACCGCTCGTACCTTCAGGCCGGGCCGTGATTCCGTCATGCCCTCGATGCGAGCGAGGGCCTTCAGGAGGGCGGTGACGGCTCGGCTCGCCGACCACAGAGCGATCACCACGGAGATCCCGATGATCAGGCC
>JABDMN010000189.1 GCA_013001485.1 Acidimicrobiia bacterium | reverse complement strand
CTCCCGGCATGATTCGATTCGGCTACTCCGGAGTCCCCACCGACGGGACCAACGATGCCGAGTTCCTCGATGGACTCGTGGCTCAGGGTCACGGCGCCTACGAGTTGGCGTTCGTGAAGGACTTCCCGTGGAACGAGAAGCGGTGCGCTGCATTTGGCGAAGCTGCGGCGGAACGTGGAGTGGCGCTGTCCATCCATGCCCCCTACTTCGCCATCCTGACCGTGGAAGACGAGGACAAGCGCAAGCAGTGTCTGGCCGCTCTCGAACACACGATGAAGCTGGGCCGGGCTCTTGGCGCTCACACCGTCGTCGCCCACACGGGCCATGTCGGCGAGCGCACGGCCGACCAGCTTCATGAGCTGGTCGCCGAGGGTCTCAACCGTCTCGAGCCGAAGATCTCTGCCCTTGGTGTCGCTCTCGGGTTGGAGACCTCGGGGACCGATCGGGCTTTCGGCTCATTGGGTGATATCGCCCTCATCGCCAATCGCTTCTCGTTCGTCAGGCCTGTCATCGATTGGGCGCATGTGCATGCCAAGTCCGGTGGGGCTCTCGTCGACAAAGAAGCCTTCCGAGCGGTGATCGACTTCCTCCGCTCGCAGTTCCCGGGGTGGGCAATCGATCCGCTCCACACGCAGTTCACCGACAACGAGTTCGGTGCCCACGGCGAGATCCGCCACATCCCCTACGGCACCGGATCGATCAAGGCCGGGCCGCTGGCGGAAGCTGCAACGGAGGCCGGGCTGCGGATGATCGTCATCTCCGAGGCCAAGGAGACTGAGTCTCACGCCGGGATCCTGGCCGACCTGCGTTCTGGCGAGGAAACGGCTCGGCCCGAGGCGAGCGGGGAAGGGCGTCCCATCGACTCAGGAGTCGTCGAGTTCCCCGAGCAGGTTCTGGTGGACGATGCCTCGATGGTGGTGGGGTTTGATCGGCCGCTGAAGGTGTCCAACACCGACAAGAAGATGTTCCCCGACGATGGCATCACCAAGGGCGATCTCATCAGCTACTACCGGTCGATCGCTCCGCTGCTGCTGCCGCACCTGGCGGGCCGGGCCCTATCGATGTCGCGTCTCCCCGAGGGGATCAGCGGACACATGTTCTACGAGAAGCAGACCCCCAAGCATGCCCCTGAGTGGATCGTGCGAGCTCCCATCCACTCCCAGCACCGAGGCGAGCCCATCGAGTTCGTCACTGCACCTCATGTCGAGTCGCTGATGTGGCTGGCGAACATGGCGTGCATCGAGATGCACCCCTGGCTGTCACGGGTGGAACGACCCGACAAACCCGACTTCGCCATCTTCGACCTCGACCCGATGGAGGGTGTTACCTGGGACCAGGTGGTCTACGTGGCCCGCCTCATCAACGTTGCCCTGGAACGACTCGGGTTGGCCGCCTACATCAAGACGACCGGCTCGACCGGACTCCACATCTATGTCCCGCTCGATGCGGTCCATACCTACAAGCGGGTGCGGGCATTCGTGGAGCGGATCGGTCACATGATCACCGCCGCCGACCCCGACACCGTGACGATGGAATGGGACATTCCCAAACGAGGCTCCCGGGTCTTCATCGACTCCAACCAGAACGTCGGCGGGAAGACGATCGCGTCGGTCTATTCGGTTCGGCCGCGGCCAGGGGCGCCGGTGTCTGTGCCGATCACATGGGACGAGCTCGAATCGGTCACGAACGATTCGTTCACGATGGCGACGGTGTGGGATCGGGTGCGTCAGTTCGGCGACCTGTTCGCACCGGTGCTGAGAGGTGGCCAGGTTCTCGACGGAGCCGAGCGTGGTCTGGGACTCGACCCCGCAGAGTAGTTGCTGTCAGAAACTTCCTGTGCGGCCCCTGGCGTTCCGGTATTCTGAATGCGAGTTCGCGCGACACGATGCGGGGTAGACATCCTGGGGGCGTATCGTCGTCGAGGCAGAGCGGTTCGGTCGCCGTGGGAGCTGCAGGCTTCCGTTGATAGGGGGGACGGCCGGGCCGTTCTGCCGCGATGATTCCCTCAGTCGCTGGCGGTTTCCATGCCCGACGACGACCAGTCGCTCCAGCTGCCCGGGTAGAGCACGGCTCCCGGGACTCCGGCAAGTTCCATCGCCAGGATGTCGTGGCATGCGGTCACTCCGCTGCCGCAATAGACGACCGGGAAGTCGAGCCCGGCGTAGCGCTCTGCCAGCGACTCGGCGTCCACCATCGTCGAGTCAGGTCCGAGGTTCGCCTCATACGGCAGATTGATCGCCGTCGGGATGTGACCGGCTATCGGATCGACCGGCTCTTCATCTCCGCGGTAGCGCTCCGGGCTTCGAGCGTCGACCAGATCGATCGATCCGATCTTGTCGGCCAGCTGCTGCCGGTCGATGGTGGTCATCGCGGGGGACTCACTGACCGTGAGCTGTGCGGGAAGCCACCACGGCATGCCGTCGGTCATCGGCATCCCCGCTGCCGTCCATGCCGTCGTGCCGCCATCGAGCACTGCGACTCGTTCGTGACCGATCCAGCGCAGCATCCACCACAACCGGGCCGCGATCGCCCCACCGCGGCTGTCGTAGGCGACGATCGTGTGTTCGTCACCGATGCCAAGGGCGCCGAATTGCTCAGCGGCGTCGTGTCGGGACGGCAGCGGATGCCGTCCATGCCCTTCCGGGGCCGAGAGGTCGGCGTCCAGCGAGACGTAGCGCGCGCCAGGGATGTGGGCCTTGTCGTATTCCTCGCGGCCCTGGTTGGGGTCTTCCAGGTACCAGCGGGTGTCACAGATCCGCAGGTTGGGGT
>JABDMN010000143.1 GCA_013001485.1 Acidimicrobiia bacterium | reverse complement strand
GTATCCCCCTGTCATGGCACGCCTTGAGCAACTGCTGGAAGGCATCGTTCCCGCCGAGCAACGGATCGACCTCGTAGAAATCGTGGGTGTGATAGCGATGATTCGAGGCTGACCGGAAGATCGGGTTGAGGTAGATGGCGGTGATCCCGAGGTCGGCCAGGTAGTCGAGGTGTTCGGCGATTCCGAGAAGGTCGCCACCCTTGTAGCCGTGGATCGTCGGCTCTGAGTCCCAAGGTTCCAGGTTTGCCGGCTTCGCGAGCTCCTCGGACTGCGCAAAGCGGTCCGGGAAGATCTGATAGAAGACGGCGTCGCTGACCCAGGACGGTCGTGAATTCATAGACCGGTGAGTCTATGCACCCTGTGGGTGCCAGAGGGAGGACTACCGTCTGCGCCTCATGAACATCGGATACCAGGGAGAGGCCTTCAGCTACAGCTACCGCGCGGTCGGTGAGCTGTTCCCGGATGCCGTCGCCAGCGGATACGCCAGCTTCGTCGAGGCGTTCCAGGCGCTGGAGGACGGTGAGGTCGAACGGCTCGTCCTCCCCGTCGAGAACTCCACCACCGGCTCGGTGCTTCCGGTCCTCGACCGTCTCCCCGGCAACGATGACCACGGCCCGATCTCGATCATCGCTGAGCACCTGGTGGATGTCCGCCACGCGTTGCTGGGGGTTCCCGGGACCGACCTTGGTGACGTGAAGTACGTCAAGTCGCACCCCGAGGCTCTCTCTCAGGCGTCGACCCGGTTGATGGAGCTGGGGCTACACCCGGTGCTCATCCACGACACCGCCGGTGCGGTCCGCGAAGTCGCTGTCGATGGCGATCCGACCGTCGCCGCTCTCGGCCCGCCCGAGGCCGCCCAGCCGCACGGTCTCGAAGTGCTGGAAGCCGACGTGATCGATCGCGAGCACAACACCACCCGGTTCGTCGTTCTGGCTCCGGGCGAACCACAGGTCGACCCCGACGACGACAAGACCACGATGGTGTTCGCCACCGAGCACCGGCCCGGAGCCCTGGCATTGGCGCTCACCGAGCTGGGCCTGCGGGGGGCCAACCTCACCCGCATCGAGTCTCGCCCCTCCGGTGAAGCCTGGAGCTATCACTTCTTCGTCGACCTCGTCCACGACCCCGGCCCCGCCGGGCTGCAGCACGTGATCGATCCAACGCCGGCGACGCTGGCCCGTCTCAAGGTGCTCGGGTCGTACAAGTCGGTGCGCTGACAATCAGGCTGCGTTTTCGCGACCTGGCCACTACCGTCATCGCCCATGGCAACCGAGACCGCCAGCTTTGGCGCGGGCAAACGCGAGTCACATGACGCATCGGCGTTCTATGGACGCCGTCTTCACCGTCGCCGGGCCGTCGAGTCGGTTTCCGAACTGACCGATCCACCAGACGAGATCCTCGACACCATTCGCCTCGGGTCGTCCGAGGACATGTCGGCGATCCCGGACGGGTGTGTGGCGCTGATGGTCACCTCGCCGCCATACAACGTCGGGAAGGACTACGACGAGGACCTTTCCCTCGACGAGTACGTGGGGCTGTTGTCCCGGGTCCTCACCGAGACCTACCGGGTGCTCGAACCCGGCGGCCGCGTCGCGGTGAACGTCGCCAACCTCGGGCGCAAGCCATACCTGAGCCTGAACCACATCGTGGCTTCGATCCTCGATGAGGCCGGCTTCCTGTTGCGAGGGGAAATCATCTGGCAAAAGGCCAAAGCGGCCGGTGGATCCACGGCGTGGGGATCCTGGAAGTCAGCGAAGAACCCGACGCTGCGCGACATCCACGAGTACGTGGTGGTCGCATGCAAGGAGCAGTACTCGAGGGTGCGCCGGGGCACAGACTCGATCTCGAAGCAGGACTTCCTCGACTCGACCATGTCGATCTGGCAGATCGCTCCCGAGTCGGCGCGCCGCGTTGGGCACCCGGCACCGTTCCCTGTCGAGCTACCCCGGCGCCTCATAGAGCTGTACACCTTTGAGGGGGATCTCATCCTCGATCCCTTCATGGGGGCGGGTTCAACTGCACTCGCCGCGCTCGAGGCGGACCGGCACTACGTGGGGTACGAGACAAGCGATGAGTACGTCGCCCTCGCCGAGGCCCGGATCACCGACGCCCGCGGCGAGTCGTGACGACCTTCGAGGAAGCGACGCGGTGGTCGCTGTGGTTTCTCGTCGCCGGGCTCGTTCTGTCCATCGGCCTGTTGGCATTTGGTGACGCCGGTGCGGACCCTTTCGATCGGTTCGTTGTTCACCTGGCGCTTCTGGTGGCCTTCGGACTGGCATTGACCGAGGTGCTGGCTCCCATCGCCCTCGACGCCGTGTATCCGTCGTTGCGAGGTGCCGTCAAAGGCTGGGCCGGGACAGCAACGACGGTGATCCTCGTTACGGGTGTGGTTGCGTTGGTGACCCTGGCATCGTCAGCAGCCTTGAGGTACCAGCCTTCTGCTCAGTTCCTTCAGCTGCTGTCAGCGCTTGACATCGCATGGGCAGCGGCTGCGGCCCACGTCGGAGCGCGCCGCGCCTGGGGTCCCGCTGCCGGTCGCGCCGCCGGGGTGTTCATCGGTGTGTTTTGCATCTGGTCGATCTGGAACTACGTCGACACGGTCGGGTTCGCGCCGGACGGCGGTTGGCAGTTGATAGGCGACGAGCTGATGAGGCTGGTGATCCCGTACGACATGGTGGCGGCAGTGATCGCTCTTGCCCTCGTGTACATCGGCGTGCGCCGATCGACCGGTCAGCCGATAGAACAGCCAAGCGACCAGTCATAGGTCTGAAACGAAACCGAGGGCCGGTCGCGCTCGATCCACGCCGCCAGGTCGGGTTCGAGCCAGCCGACGATCGCCGCGAGGACCTGTTGCGAGCGGGCGGGTATCAGCGTTGGCATGCGGTGTGGCCGAACAAGGTCACCTCCGTACCACTTGAACACACGTGACAGGGCGATTCCATCGCTGCTTCGCACCGCACCACCGGCGGCGAGGAAAGACCTCATTTGATCATCGAGCTGGCTGTCGAGACCTTCGGCCGTGAACGGCTCATGGCGCAGCGTCGGACATGACGCCGACCCGCACACCAATGCGGCGTGGATCCGCGGGTCGCCGAACCGTCTGATCAAGCCATGTTCGATGTCATCGAGCGACAGCTTCCGCCCAGCGACTGTGGTCCACGGCAGGGTGAAACCACCGGGCACCCGCAACACCGTCGAGGCGTCAGCGCTGAGGGCCCGCGTTGCGAGGTGGAGCGCACCGGCGTTGTAGAGGTTGAGCCAATACGCCAGAGCCCCCGACCGAGTGAGCGAGTCGGGATCTACGGTTTCGAGCCGGACCCGGTAGGCGGTGAGCGTGTCGTCTTGGCCCAACAGTCCAGAAATGCCGGATCCGGTGAGCCGGTCGAGGACCGGCCGGAACTCGTCGTGGTCGACATGAGCTTCGCCGCGTGGAGCGGGATGGGGCAGCCTCCGGGCCCGCAGCATCGACCAGGCGGCGGCAATCGGGTTGGGTGCGCTGCTCATCGCGTGTCCAACCAATGCTCCACTGTGGCTAATCCCGAGTCAGCCACCACACCAGTGCCGCTACCGGCCAGATCCACGCCAGATCAGGGCCGGTCATCATGGGGGAGCGATCTCCGCTTCCGTCCAGTGCCATGAGTTCTCCGCTCGTGCCAAGCGCCTGACGCGCTGCTTCGAGCTCGGCAGGATCCTCGACTCTTCGGGCACGCACGGCCCGGGGCCCCGGGGCGGCCTGCACCAGCGCCTGAGGCTTGGCGGCTACATCGCCGACCCAGGGCGCGTCGTTGGTCACAGGCACGTAGACGGTGCCGCCGGCAAACACATACGGTAGAACCGAGCGGCGCTCACCGTCCGAGGTCGTTGTTGTCAACAGCACGAACCATCTGCCGACGAGCCACCCCAGCCCAAGACGCCAGGAGAATATGAGGGCCTGTTCCACAGCGGGAACCGTACCTGCGGCGGATTCCTAGAAGTAGCGGGGGTACTCGATCTTGGGGCACCGATCCATGACGACCTCGAGCCCGGCGGCTTCGGCCCGTCGTGCCGCTTCCTCGTCGATGACGCCAAGTTGCATCCACACTGCTTTGGCCCCAAT
>JABDMN010000130.1 GCA_013001485.1 Acidimicrobiia bacterium | reverse complement strand
GTTGCGGGGAGAGGCAATGCGCGCCGCCATCGGAGCCCACCTCGGTGTCGAGGTGCTCGATATCCAGAAGTTCGGCATCGAGGCGTCGGGCGGGTCGACCCCCCTCCTCGTCACCTGCCGGGATCCCGAAGGCGACCGGCAGCTCTTCGCCAAGCTCTACACCCAGATCCATCTACGGTCCGACCGTTGGTACAAGTACGGGAGGACCCTGCTGTACGGATCGCTCGAGGACGAGGTCCGCTGGCTGTCTGTGAAACGGCTGGCCGAACACGAGGACTACATGATGCGGCTCATGCGGGACGCCGACATCCCGGTGCCGGCCCCTCATGGGTACATCACGATCACCCCAGAGCGTGAATACCTGATCATCACGGACTTTCTAGCCGGGGCTCATGAGATCGGCGACGAGCCTCTCACCGATGGTGTCGTCGATCAGGCCCTTGAGACCGTACGGCTGATGTGGGACGGCTCCGTCGCCCACCGTGACATCAAACCAGGCAACGTGATGGTGAGCGGCGACCAAGTGTTCCTGATCGACACCGCTTTCGGGATCGCCCAGCCCTCGGCGTGGAGGGAGGCGGTCGACCTCGCCAACATGCTGCTGATCCTGGGTCTGCACGTGGACCCCGAGGTCGTGTATGCACGGGCGCTGCGCTGGTTCTCCCCGCAGGATGTCGCAGAGGCCTTTGCTGCCACCCGCGCCATCACCATCCCCACCCAGCTCAAGGGGCTGCTCAAAGCCCACGAAGCCGAGACCGGCGTCAATTTGGTGCAGTTCTACGACGACCTCACGCCTCCGTGTGAGCCGATTTCGGTGCAGCGGTGGAGTGCTCGACGGATCGGGCTGTGGCTGGCGACGGTGTTGGGGGTGCTCATCTTGGTGTCGCTGGTCATCGACAACGTGTTGGGACGGGGGTTCCTGTGAGACGCACCATCGCGCTCGTGGCGGCCTGCGCCATGCTGACCGCCGCCTGCGCCTCCACGCTCGGACGCACAGCGCCGCGATGCTCGGACGGCCGCGACAGCCCTTCGGGTGAAGTGGTGCTGCAGGCACAGGCCGTTGTCAGTGCGGCGTGGGGACCGTGCCTCAACGACCTCCCGGTGGGATGGGAGTACGAGCATCAGGAGCACAAGCTCGGTGAGGCTCGCTTCTGGCTCGACTCCGACCGGATGGGAGACCGGTTTGTCACGGTGCGGTTGGTCGATTCCTGCGACATCGCCGGGGCTGACGACGCAGCCGAGTCGCACCCGGCAGTCGACCGGTGGGTCATCGAGGACCGTGTCGATCGGAACGTGCCTGTGGTCATCATCCCTCTCGGTGACCGTCCGCGGAACTACGCGTTGGGAATCCAGGTGCTCCTCGACGGCCAGACGGTCGGTGACCGGGCGTTCGACGTGACCGTTGACGACAGCGCAGGACCAGAGCGCATCGCCGAACGACGGGACGCCGCCTTTGCGCGAGGGGCGGCGGTGCTGGTCGTGGACGATCTGGATGTCGCAGACAACACGGCCACCTTGATGATGGATCGTGCCGACTCGCCGGACCGGGTGGAGATCGACGAACTCGAAGAGCTCCTCTCCGACGACCTGGAGAAGGTCTCGTACACCGCCACCTGGTTCCACCTGTTCGATGGCGGGTGCATCGTCTACGAGATCGATGCCGAAGGCCCCGGCGCCGACTCGGTGTCGTTCGAGCTGGACCGAGCGCTCGGCTTCTATAACCTCGAGGCGCTACGCGAATTCGGTCGGAGCCAGGGCCTGGACATGTGACCTAGGCGATCGACGCTCCGAAGATGCTGCCAATCGAGGAGTCGAGCATCGAGTTGAACTCGTCATCGGTCTGATCGGCTGACAGGCCCTCGGTGAGTGCACGAGAGAAGCTGGCCACCACTCCCGGGTTGCGGGAGAGGCGAGAGTTGGCTTCCTCACGGCTGTACCCGCCGGAGAGAGCCACAACCTTCAGCACGGCTGGATGGTCGACCAGCGGCTGATGGAAGCCGTCTTCTTCGGGAAGCGTCAGCTTCAGCATCACCTGCTGCCCATCGTCGAGAGCATCGAGGTGGGCAACCAGCGCATCGAGCAACAGGGCCTCAGTGGCAGCCTTCTCGGGGCTGTTGATGTCCACCTCGGGCTCGATGATCGGAACCAGACCAGCTTTGAGGATGCCGCGACCGACATCGAATTGCTGCTCGGCGACGGCCTTGACGCCGTCCACGTTGGCGACCTTGATGACCGAGCGCATCTTGGTGCCAAAGACACCCTTGTCCCGGGCACGGGTCAGGAGGGCGTCGAGGCCAAACATCGGCTTCATCACCTGGGCGCCGTTCTCCTCGTCATCGAGGCCTTTGTCGACCTTGAGGAAGGGAACGACGTTCTTGACGTCCCACAGGTACGAAGCAGTGCTCCGGCCTTCGACCTCGCGGTCCATGGTGTTCTCGAACAGGATTGCTCCGAGGATGCGCTTACCGGTGAACGCCGGGCTGGTCATGATGCGAGACCGCATCTGGTGCATGACGGTGAACATCGCTTCGTCGCTGTCGTACCGCTCAGGCCCGACGCCGTAGGCGGCCAGCGCTTTTGGTGTGCTGCCTCCGCTCTGGTCGAGTGCGGCGATGAAGCCGTGACCGGCTGCGATCTTCTGGAGCTGCTCCTGGTTCATGTCATTCCCATCACGAGGGGGTCGTTCGCCATCAGACTATCTGGCCGTCAGCCGATAGCGACTCGCCACTGGTTGCCCCGGGGAGCGCCTGCTCCCTAACGTCGTCCTCCGATGAGCTCAGTCAAGAACGACCGCCGCACCATCTTCGGATGGACGATGTACGACTGGGCCAACTCGGCCTACTCGACGACGATCGCCGGCGCCATCCTCCCCGCCTACTTCGCCGACTCGATCGTCCCCGAAGGCGGATATGAGGTGTTCGGGTGGAGCTTGTCCGGTGAGTCGCTTTGGGGACTCGTCGTCGGATTCGGCGCCTTCTTCTTGTTCCTCGTCACTCCGGTGCTCGGTGCTATTGCCGACTTCTCGGCGTCGAAGAAGCGATTCCTCGTGTTCTTCGCCTACGGCGGAGCGGTGTTCACCTGCGTGTTGTGGTTCATGACCACCGGCGATGTGCTGTTGACGTTGACGCTGTTCTTCGTGGCCCAGCTCGGGTTTGTTTCGGCCAACGTGTTCTACGACGGGTTCTTACCGGACATCACTACGGACGACACCATCGACAAGGTGTCGGCCCGTGGTTTCGCCCTCGGCTACATCGGTGGAGGTCTCCAGCTGGCTCTCGCGCTCGTGCTGATCCTGATGCACGAGACCCTCGGGATCACCGAAGAGGAAGCGGCCCGATGGGGCATTCTGATGGCCGGTATCTGGTGGGCGGCCTTCTCCTGGTATGCCTTCCGCTACTTCCGTGAGACCGGTGAGCCCCAGGAGCTGCCCGAGGCGTACCAGTCGATGCCGCGGTGGTGGGCCTACGGCAAGGTTGGCTTCGATCGAACCTGGCATACGGCAAAGAAGCTGCTCGGCTTCCGCCAGCTCTTGCTCTTCCTTATCGCTTACATGCTCTTCAACGACGGTGTCCAGACCACCATCAACATGTCAGCTGTGTACGCCACAGACACGTTGAACCTGGAGCCCGAGACCATTGCTCTGGCTTTCCTAGTCGTGCAGTTCATCGCGTTTGGCGGCGCCCTGTTCTTTGGCAGGCTCGCCGGCCGCATCGGTGCCAAGAATGCGCTGCTGATCTCGTTGGTCATCTGGTCGGTGATCGCAGTGCTGGCGTTCCTCCTGCC
>JABDMN010000104.1 GCA_013001485.1 Acidimicrobiia bacterium | reverse complement strand
GCCGGGGAACGACTTGGTGTTGTCGTAGCCCAGGCTCTGCAGCACCGACAGCGCGATACCGGCACGCCAGCCGGAACCGCAGTAGATCACGACGCTGGAGTCCTCAGGTACGTCTGCCAGGCCATCGGCCATGTCACGCAACGACACGTTGATGGCTCCCGGGATGTGACCCGCGGTGTACTCGTCCGGCGTCCGAACGTCGATGATGGTGGCGCCGGCCGTGATGGCCTCTTTCACCTTCTCGACGTCACCGGCCGACAGGAAGCCCTCGGGGATCCCGTTCAGGTAGTCGTCAACGGCCGTCAACAGCGCCGGCTCGATGTCCGGAGCGGCATAGGTCATCGCCGTCACCATGTCGGTCGATGCGGGCTCACCGGCGTCGGTCCAGCCAGCCCATCCGGCCGGATAGCCCAACACGTTGTCATAGCCCAGCATCCGCAGGGCGCCCACCGACAGAGCAGCACGATGGCCGCTCTTGCAGTACACGAACACCTGGGAGTCGGCCGGGATCTTGTCGAGGTTGTCGGCCAACGTCCGCAACGGGATGTTGATGGCACCCTCGATGTGACCCGCCTCGTACTCACCGGTGGTGCGCACGTCGATCACTGTGGCGTTCGATGCCGCAACAGCATCTTTGAAGGCAACGGTGTCGCCAACGGACATCCAACCCTCGGGAATACCCGAGAGGAATTCGTCGGCAGCCAGGACCAGATCGAACGTCGCCACCGTTGTCGTGGTGGCAGCGGTCGTCGTGGTCGCCGCCGTCGTGTCGGCTGTCGCTTCCTCGGAGTCGCCACATGCCGTCCCGATCAGGGCGAGCACAAGGAAGACTCCTACCAATCTGAGTCCACGATCGCGTCTCATGTCGTTCCTTTCCGGACGGCGGGTTCGCCCCCCGTCCCCATATGTCAGAGAAAGGTCTGGAGCCCGGCGAAGACGATCACGAATCGCAACGCCCCGCTACCGACCAGCTTGAGTACCGGTGCAGCTCGCTCCACCACCACGGGCACGCGGCGGCGGAGCCAGTCGGCCGTTTCGACGACCAGCGGGAACCCGAGGCCGGCGAGCACGACAACAAACCAGAAGGTGAAACCGAATCCACCACCGAGGAGCACATCGCCGGCTCGCTGGGTGGCGAGGGTCCCGAACCACAGCGACACCAGGTAGGCGAGCAGCAGAAGACCCTCGGCGCCACAGAGCCCCAACGACAACGGAACCAGCTTGTGATGGGCCTCACGAGAGATGAACAGGCAGATGAAGGCCCCACCCGACGCAAGGCCGGAGACCAGGAAGAGCGGCGCCAGGACCGCCGTGTTCCACAGCGGACGAGCCGCGATCGACGACAGCAAGACACCTGTGTAGAAGCCGAGGCCGACTCCCAGGGCGATCGTCATGATGTCGAGGAGTTTCTGGTCGACCTTCAGCGCCCAGGAGCGTACGAACCGGGCCGGACGTTCGAGCGGTTTCGCCCACATCAACTGAATCTTCTCGGGAACGTGGCGGGCAGCCCGTAGCGCGATCACGACCCCGGACAGCAACAGGATCCACGATCCCCACGACATGGCGCTCGTCACCTGGAACGTCGTGAAGAACCGCCACGCGTTCCACCGGTTGGTGAGGTCGATGAACAGCATCAGCAAACCAAGGGCGAGCAGCGGCAGCGCAAAGAGGTCGGCGATCACGATGGCCTTACGGAACAACGGATCCCGGCGGAGTCGCAGCACGGCTCCCAGGATCATCAAACCGGCGACGAGGCCACCGAGGAACAGGTAGGCGGCTACCGGCCACTCCCAGGTTTCGAGCGTGGGGTAGACGATCTCGTTGACACCGGTGAGGTCGACCTCTGGCATCAGTGCCCCTCCCCCGTGATCGACAGCACCGTCTCATGCCCTGTCTCGGCGCTGGTGTTCGTGAACTTCGAGTTCAGATAGAAGAGCTTCGGCTTGGCGCCCGTCTCGGGCCGCACGACGTCGACTCGACCAGCTCTGGCGATCGCGATGTTGATCGGGTCACCGAGATCGTCGAGGTCGCCGAAGATGCGGGCCTCGGTGGGGCAGGTCTCGACACAGGCCGGATCACGACCCTCCTCGACCCGATGGTCACAGAACGTGCACTTGTCAACGACGCCAAGGTCTCCGATGTGGCGCATCCCGTAGGGGCATGCCGTGACGCACGCCTTGCAGCCGGTGCACTTGGACGAGTCGAGCAGCACCATGCCGTCGTCGGTCTGGAACGTGGCGCCGGTGGGACACACGGGCACACACGGCGGGTCCTCACAGTGGAAACACTGTTCGAGGCGGAACTCACCCGACAGGTTGGGGAACGTGCCGATGACGGTCTCACGCATCCGGAGCCGGTAGTTGCCCACCGGGACCTCGTTCTCGGTCTTGCACGCAACGAGGCACGCCTCACAACCGACACACCGGTCGACGTCGATGACCATGCCGTAGCGAGCCATCAGGCGGCCTCCACCTTCACGAAGTTGACCCGCAGCCCGGCGCCGCCCGATATCGGGTCGAGCGCATACTTGGTCTGGAGGGTGGCGTCGGAGGCGCCGGCGTCGTGGGCCTTGGTCATCTTTGGAGCCTTGTGCCCGTAGCCGTGAACCATGAAGACGGCGTCACGGCGGATTCGTTC
>JABDMN010000083.1 GCA_013001485.1 Acidimicrobiia bacterium | reverse complement strand
GATCATTCCGGGTCGGGGGGGACTCCCCGAGGATCGGGGGGCAGCCATCGACGTGTCGACGGTTTCGGAGCTCGATCCCACTGCAACCCGGGTGCTCCTACTCGGCGATCCCGACGGGATCCCTGGTGATGAGCGTTCCTACGAGGGAGCGCATTACCGGCTGGTGCCGACGACGGGGGCGACCACGCTGGACTCCGCCTTGTCCGACCCGAGGGCCGGCGACGACGCCCTAGATGCGGTTCTGGCCACGCTTGTCGAGGGCAAGAGCCGTCGGATCGGAGAAGACCTGGCCGCGTTTGGCATCGAGTGGGTGATCGCCGCCGATGACTCACCATTCCTCCCGCTGCTGGATGGTCAGCTCGATCTCGTCCCGCTGCGGGGTTTGCCCCGGCCCACGTTCAAGGTCGAGGCGCCCGCTCTGGTGGCACGCTCCACCGATGGCCGGGCATGGTTTGCCGACGGCGCGGGTTTCGCCGGGCTGGCTGATGCCGAGTCGCGGGTCCGGCTCGCCGTCAACGCCGATGCTCGCTGGGGACCAGGACCATGGCGCCAGGTCGATTGGGCGAACGAGGTTTCGGCGGTCGACGGGTTCGCCGAGTACCGGCCAATCCAGCCACGACGGTCCCTGGCATGGATCTCGCTTGCGTGGTTCGTGGCGCTGCCGTTGCTTGGCTGGATGGGGAGGCGCCGATCGTGAGGCGGATTGTGCTTACTGCGGTCGTCCTTGCCGGGATTGTGGTCGCTGCTCTCATCCCGGCTCCGGAGCCCGAATCGGTCCCGGTCTTTCCCGAACCCGAGCCGGGCGTCGTCGTTGCCGCCGTGGGCGAGAGTGTCTGGTATTGCGCCGCCGGCGACAGCGATGACAGACGTGATGCCGAGCTGTATCTCGCGACGCTGGACTCCGGCCAGGCCGCTATCACGTGGCCAAGCCCCTTTGGCGTCGACGACGCCGACATCGCGCGTCGGGCGTTTGGCGAACGAGATGCAGCAGTGGTGGTGGTCAGCGACTTCCTGAGACGAGGTCCGGTTCCAGCACTCGTCGAGTTCGAATCCGGCCCTGCTGCCGCTGCGGTGGCATCGATCGTCGACGGTGAGGGCTTCGCTCCCGAGATCAGCGGCACGACCTGTCGAGCGGCTGTCTCGAAGGAGTGGCACATTGCAGGGGGCACCACTCGCGATGGGTCGACGCTGATCTTGAGACTCTTCAACCCGTTCCCGGATGTCGCCAAGGTGGCGCTCTCTGGAGCCAGCGAGTTCGGCGCCCAACCGCTCGGCGATGTGATCGACATCGATGGAAGGTCGTTCCGCGACGTCGACCTCACCGTTGCTGCGCGATTCCTGGACGACCTCTCCCTGACGATGGCCGTGACCGAAGGTCAGGTGGTCCCCGTCATGGTGTGGGACGAAGGCGCCGATCGCGCCGTGTGGTCGGCGACCGGGTTGTCGACTTCGTGGGACTTCCCTTACGCCGGTGGTGACGGACTGGTGGCGTCGGTCGTCATCTACAACCCCGGGCCGTCGCCGGTGACCGTCGAGGTCGACTCTTTCGGGCCAGCCGGCATCCGGACTGCCGTTGCCACACTGGGCCTGGACGTCGCTCGCCCGGTTCGGGTCGCTGTTGCCGACCTCGACGGTGAGGCGTCGGCGCTGAGGGTCCGTGGCTCGGGTCCGATCGCCGTCGCCATGGTCGTCGAAGGCCTCGTTCCCGAGGATCCCGATGCCGTAGGAGTCGAGGGCGAGGAAGTCGTGCTCATCCCCGATGGGCGACTGGCGGCGATGTCAGGTCTGGCGGTACCCGCAGAACGGTGGCTGCTTCCGGGGGCAGGCGCGACCAGGTCGGTGATCCATGTGATGAACCCCGAGCCCGTCGACGCCACCGTCACCCTGGTCGCTCTCGGGTCGGACAGAACCCCAGACAAGGTCCTGGTGCCGGCCTGGGGAACGTTGCCGATCACCGTGCCGTCGGGCTCCGGTGGATACCTTGTCGAGAGCGACCAGTCGGTCAGCGTGGCCTGGTCGGCCGACGTCGAAGGAGGCTTTGCGCTGTTCACGGGAGTTGAGATCGGTGAGTGACCTCACAGTCAGGCTGGTTGTGGTCGTGCTCCTTGTGGTCGCGATCCTTGTGGTGTCTCGAGCGGTCAACTCGCGGCGGGCGACGCAACGCCGCATCACGGTGCCAGACATCGCCAACGCGGTCGTCTTGTTCACCTCCACCGATTGTTCGAACTGCTCCGCTGCCCGTGCCGCGTTCAAGTCCGAAGGCGTCGCGATTCGCGAGGTCACCTGGGAACTGGAGCCCGGCGTTCTCGAGGCGGCTGGTGTGGCCCAGGTTCCAACCGCCGTCGTGGTCGGACCCGGCGGAGAGACTCTCGATCAACTGAGCGGGGTTCCCACAGCCCGCCGGGTGCGGCGGATGGCCGCGATGCTTGGTGACGGTCGGGGTGGTGGGTACCGTACGTCGCCGTGACCATCACCTGCACCCGTTGCTCCCAACCAGCCCACACCGTCATGACATTCGTGTATTCAGACCAGGAGGTCTGGCTCGACGATGCCACGACGAGCAAGCCCGACGGCTACCCACTGTGTGAGGTGCACGCCAATCGACTCTCGCCGCCGGTGGGCTGGACGCTGACCGATCGCCGCAGCCCGGTTCGCACCCTGTTCGTCGACGTCGCCTGATACTGCAGTGCCGATCGATCGCGATGTCCTCGAGGCGGTCCGGGAGATGGATGCCCACGAGTTGCGTCGCCTGCTCATCCTCGCCAAGGCTCGCCTCGAAGCCAGGGGCGAAACGTTCCCGGGAGCGGCGCCCGAGGTCTCGCTCCGTCAGCAACTGGTCAAGTGTGGGAAGGCGTCATGTCGCAGTTGCCCTCACGGTCCCTACTGGTACGCCTATTGGACCGAGAACGGGCGACGTCGCTCGAAGTACGTGGGCAAGCTGCACGACGTGGAGGGCGACCTCGCCAACACTTCACAGAAAGTGGTTGATCAAGCGCAATGAGTGACATAGAATTCGCGACCGAGAGCAACGGGTAGGAATCGCTGTGAATAGGAAACTTGGCGAATCGGGCTCCGCCCTGATGTGCGCATCGTGTGGAGCCAACAACGTCATCGAGATCGAGTTGGCCCTGCCGGACGGGACCGAGGTTCACTTCTGCTCATGTCATCAGTGCGAGACGCGTTGGTGGCAGCGCGATGGTCAGGACCTGGGTCTCGACGCTGTGCTCGACCTGGCGCGCAAGCCCCGCGGCTGACCTGATCCAAGACCTCGCGGCCTGTCTCCCAGGTCGAACTATTCTCTCGGGACCGTGACAACCTCCAACGCCGTCTGGGCGCGTCGCTTCACCTGGATCGTCCTCGGAACGATCACGCTGGTCGTGCTGGTCGTGATGTCCGGCTCCATCGTCGGACTGCGCCCGCAGGACGGGTTCCCGTTCTTCACTGCCGACCTGAGTGCACCGCAGTTGTTCACCGCCAACACCCCGACAGGTGGCGACATGGGCGCTCACGTGCTGTTGCCTCAGATCCTCGCCGACTCGCTGCTGCCTTCAGGTCGGATCATGGGCTGGACCAACGATTGGTATGCCGGGTTCCCGGTGCTCTACTTCTACTTCCCGCTCCCCAGCCTCGCCATCGTGCTCCTCGACGTCGTTCTGCCGTACGGAGTTGCCTTCAAGCTGGTCACGGTCGCAGGGCTCCTGGCTCTCCCGGCTGCCGGCTACTACTTCACCAGATCGATGGGGTTCAGCAAGATGGTCTCGACCCTCGCCGGCCTCGCGGGCACCGGCTTCCTGTTCATGGAGTCGTTCTCCATCTTCGGCGCCAACATCAAGTCGACCCTGGCGGGGGAGTTCGCCTTCTCATGGTCCTTTGCGTTGTCGCTGGTGTATCTCGGTCTGGTGGTGAAGGCCACCCGCGAGGGCAAGCGGTTCTCCATGGCTGCCGCTGTCGTGCTGGCTCTGACTGCGCTCGCACATGTCGTCACCACCATCGTGGTGGTGTTCGTCTCACTGCCCCTGTTGGCCAGGAGGAATGCTCCGCGGCTGCTCACGTCGGCGTGGGTAGTCGGCTTCGCCTTCTCGGCGTTCTGGGCGCTGCCGCTGGCCGTCCGGGTGTTTGGGGGGTACACGACCGACATGGGCTGGCAGCCCATCGAGCGGTTCTTCGGCGAACGCGACGCGGTGTTTGCGTCCGAGTTCGTGCCGATCATGGCACTGGGCGCGATCGGCCTGGCGTGGTCGTTCCTTCGACGTTACGACGTGGTCTCTGCCGTGTGGATGACGCTGGCGCCTGTCATCGGGTTCTGGGTCATCGCCCAGATCGAGTTCACGCCGCTCTACAACGCACGGTTGCTGCCCTACTGGTATTTCGGGATGTTCCTGTTCGCCGGCATTGCAGTGGGTCTCGGCATCACGGAGCTTGGTCGCTGGCTGCCGGCTCGCCTCGCTGCGTACCGGTGGGTGGCTGGTGTCGCCGCGTTCATGCTCGTCGCCGTCATCGTGACCGGGATCCACGACCTTCCGGGTTGGTCGCGATGGAACTACGAGGGGTACGAAGGGAAGCAGGGATTCACCGAGCTGGACTCTCTGATGGGTGCCGTGGATGAGCTGCCGCCGGGTCGCATCATGTGGGAGGCCAACGGGACGATGAACCAGTACGGCACGCCGATGGCGCTGATGCTGTTCCCGTACTGGACGGAGGGGTCCCACGCTTCGATGGAGGGTCTCTATTTCGAGTCGTCGTTGACGACTCCGTTCCACTTCCTGAATGCGTCCGAGGTCAGTCGTTCCCCGTCGAACCCGGTGCGCGGTCTGCAATACCGCCCGATGGACTTCGACCGGGCCGTGCCCCATCTCGATCTGTACGGCGTGGACTATTACGTCGCCTTCACCGACTCGGCGAGGGGCTCTGCTGACGCAGATGGCCTCGAGCGCATCACCGAGTCAGCACCCTGGACGGTGTACCAGCTCCCGGAAACGTCGATCGTGGAGGTCGCCACAAACGTCCCCGCCGTTTACGCAGGGGAGGAGGCCTTCAAGGAGGTTGCCCTCCGTTGGTACGACGACATTGAAGGGCTCGATCATTGGATCGTGGATGACGGGCCGGAGGCCTGGCCCCGATTCAGCGACGGCGAGGGGCCGTTCGCCCTCGGGGGCTCTCTGCCGGGAGGCCCCGTGTCCAATGTCGTTGTCGAAGACCACCGGGTGTCGTTCACCACAGACGCTGTTGGTCAGCCTCACCTCGTCAAGATCAGCCAGTTCCCCAACTGGACGGTTTCGGGTGCTGACGGGCCATACGCAGCGGCCCCGTCGTTGATGGTGGTCGTCCCCACGGACGAGGACGTGGTGCTCGAGTTCTCGCGAACCGCCGACGAGGTCCTCGGAATCCTTCTCACGATCGCAGCGCTTGGCCTGGCGGGATACCTGGTCTGGAACCGGCGTCGGCGGTCCGTCGAGTGACCGACTACATCAGGTCGCTGTTCTCGGCCGAAGCCCGGAGCCAGATCGTCAAGGTCGGCGCCATTGGCGTGGTCAACACCATCGTCGACTTCTCTCTCGCCAACATCGCCAAGTTCGCTGCAGATTGGTCGGATTTCTGGTCGGTGACTCTCGGATTCACCGTTGCCACCGCCGTTTCCTACATGCTCAACAGGCGCTGGACCTTTGCCATCAAGCATGGGCGCGGGCTGGTGCGCGAGACGGTGGTCTTCTACGCCATCAATGTCGTCGCGTGGGCCGTCACAGTGGGCATCGTCGAGGTTGCCGATGCCTGGGTCGGTCCGCTCAACGGCCTCACGTTCAACCTCGCCAAGATCTCTGCGGTCGTGGTTGTGCTGTTGCCGAAGTTCGCCGGATACCGAGACCTTGTGTTCCGGCGCTCGATCGATCACCAGAAGGAGCAGGTCGCGGCTCCGACGGACGACTAGCCAGACTGCAGGGTCTGGCGGATCCTCCACACCCCGCGCAGTGTGCGGGGGACTCGCTTCAGCAGGCTCGAGCGAGCCTCGCGTTGCTCCTCGACGGTCACCGGCACCTCCGAGATGGCGAAGCCCGCCCGCTCGGCGCGGATCACGAGCTCGGTGTCGAAGAGGTCCTGGCGGGAAACGACATCTGCCGCCACCGCCTGAATCACATCACGGCGTAGGGCCTTCATGCCGTGGGTGTCCGAAACGCCAGAACCGAGGATGACCCGAAGGATGAGGTTGAACACTCGTGTCGCCAGCCGGCGGACCCACGATCGCCTGTCGTCGGATCCAGGGGCTCGCTTGGATGCAATGACGACGTCCGCGTTGTCCGAGGCTTCCATCACCTGGGACAGGAACTCGCCCGAGTAGTAGTCGATATCGAACAGAACAGCCCAGTCTCCCTGGGCTGCCAGGAAGCCTGCCCTGATCGCTCCGCCGTAGTCGGGCGCAGGCAGCTGCAGGAGCGACAGCCACGGGCGATCCCTGCGCAACTCCTCGGCGATTTCCGCCGTGTTGTCGGTGGAACCGTTCTCGACGAGACACACATCGACGTCCGCGTCGACCTGAGCGATGGCCTCGGTGATGCCGCTCACGCCGCGTCGCAGGTAATCGGCTTCGTTGTGCACGGGGACGACCACAGAGATACGCATCGGACCGGGATTCTACGGTGCCGATGTCGCTCCTCCGTCCTCGTAGTATCGCCTGGTGGATCTCGACGCCATCTTCAAGGCCTACGACGTGCGCGGGCTCGTTCCGTCTCAACTCGACGAGGAAGCGGCTCGCCGTATCGGTGCCGCATTTGCCCGGTTCGCCGGGGCCGAACGCATCGCCGTCGGTCACGATTGCCGCCTGTCGTCTCCGGCACTGACCGGGGCTCTGATCGAAGGCATCACGGGGAGCGGCGTCGGGGTCGTCACCCTCGGACCGATCACCACGGACATGCTGTATCAGGTGGCGGGGTCGCTCGACGTCCCCGGAGTTGTGGTGACCGCTTCGCACAACCCGCCCGAATACAACGGCCTCAAGTTCTGCCTTGCGGGAGCGGTTCCGGTGGGAGTCGACTCCGGTCTCGGAGACGTCAAAGCTATGGCTGCGGACGATGAGCCTGTCGAGACCGGGCCGACTGGCACCGTCACCTCGCATGACCCCGTGGCCGGGTATCTCGAGCACGTGTTCTCCATCGTTCACCCCGACGCCATCGGCTCGCTGCGGGTCGCCATCGACGGCGGCAACGGCATGGCGGGGGTGGTCGTACCGGCCGTCGTCGAGCGTGCCGGGATCGAGATGACGCCGCTGTACCTTGAACCAGAAGGCACGTTTCCGAAC
>JABDMN010000043.1 GCA_013001485.1 Acidimicrobiia bacterium | reverse complement strand
ACGGTCGAGCAGCACGGCGACACCATCGAGATCGCCCCGGACAAGAGCGGTGCCCGCCGCTGGAGCCGTGTCGACGTGATCGTGTCGGGACCACCTGAGATGGCTCTCGAGGCCCGCCTCAAGTCGGCCGACCTCGATGTTCAGGTGCCACTCCGCTGGCTCCGCGTCGGCGTGGCCTCCGGAGACATCCGGGCCCGTGACATATCGGGTGACGCCGACATCAAGACGGCCTCTGGTGACGTTCGCCTCGAGAACGTGGGGGGTCGGTGCGACGTGTCTGCCGCTTCCGGCGAGATCCGCATCGGCACCGCAATGGGGGAGTGCACCGTGAACTCGGCGTCAGGGGATGTTGTCGTGGGCAGCGCTGCAGACAGGGCGCGGTTCCGCACGGCATCGGGCGACGTCACCGTTGGTTCCTGTACCGGTCCGGAGTGCTTCTCCAAGACCGTGTCAGGTGACGTGCGGGTCGGGATTCCCGGCGGCCGCACCATCGATGTCGATATCCGGAGTTTCTCGGGCGAGGTCTACAACAACCTCAAACCGTCGGGAGAGGACAAGACCGGTCGGCTCGCTCTGAAGGTGACCACCGTGTCGGGCGACGTCGAACTGCGGCCCGCTCGCTGAGATCCCGGTTCAGGCGTCGGTCTGTGCTTCTTGCACGGACGTGATCCAGTCATCCATCTGCTGCCACTGATCGAGGAGCAGACCGCGACGTCCGGCTTCGTCGCTCGGGATGTCGGTTGCCGCTACCCGCCAGAACTTCACCGAGATCTTCTGGCCGACCATGTCTCCGCCCCAGATGTCCTTGAGATGGGCGAAGCCTCCCAAACCGTGGTGGCCACAGAACACCACGTCGATGCCCTTGTCCATGAGTGCCAGCGGGCCACCGAGGCGAGGGGGCAGGAGATTCGTGAACTGCTGTGCCCGGGCAAAGAGATCGGGGTCACGCTTCTCGAGGCGCTTCAGGATGCGTCTCCTTTTCTCCTCGGTGAACCGCGTGCCTTCGGGGAAGATGAGCACGCCGCCGTCCTCGTCGAGGCCGTCGGCGAGCCCGGAGATGCGGTCGATCTCCTCCTCGGGATTCATCGACGTGCGAGCCACGAAGTAGTTGGGCAGCCGGTTGCCCCCGACGTCGAGAGCCGGGTCGGCCAGCAATTCCCGTTTGATGATCCAGCGCAGCTCCATCTTCTCGCGATCGGTGATCAGCACTGCCGGCAGCAGATTGTCCACGATCGAGGCGTGGCGGAACATGGCGATGATCGGTCCCGGACGAACCAGCTCGTGTCCCTCGATGGACACCTCGAACCCGAAGAGCCCACCCACCGAGGCGAACAGGGATCGCGCCCACCATCGCTGCACCTGATATGCGTTGTGGACCATCGACTCCTTGCGCCGGCCGAATCCGGCCATGATCCAGTTGAGGAACATCCAGGTGACGCCGCCCGTGGAAATGACGAGGAACGCCCACATGAACAGGACCATCCGGACAGCAATCAACGGCTTCCTGGAGACGACCCAGCGGACTACGTCGACCAGAAGAGCGACCACCACCAGCAAGGGAAGGGTGACCGTCGTGAGGACGAGGAACAGCAGCAACCGGGGGATGGTCACCAGTCGGCGACGGATCCTGACCCCTCTTGGCTCCGTGCGGGAATCAACGCTCACAGCATCACGCTAGGCGGCGACGAGCGAAAGGGGGGCGGTCCTCAGTGGTCCTGGAGATCGCGACGTCGCTCGGCATCGAGGAACTTCTCGTACTTCCGCTGTGTCATCCCGCTGTCGTCGATGAAGTAGGACAGGGCATGGAAACCCAGAGCGACGCCCCACGGGATGGTGGTCCAGTAGGCCCAGTCGAGGCCACCGCCTCCGTTGATGTCGATGAACCACAAGAAGGCATTGACGACGACGAACGTACCGATGTGCCACATCAGGCCGTTGTATGCCTTGGCCCTCTTGCGGGCGCGCTCCTCAGGTGTTCTCTCCACGACGTTCTCCCTCTGTTTCGGTCAGGATGCGTCGTTGGTGCTTCGCCCGCCAGGGGCGTTGGTCACCGGGGCTACTTGTCCCCGGCGACGTACACCACGAAGTAGAACGTGTCGGAGAAGCCGTCGGCTGTGACCGTGATCGGGAACGGCTCACCATCAGGTGCTCCGGTCAGCCAGACCTTGAGATGCCAATCGCTGCCCTCGGTGACCATGTCGGCCGAGCCGTAGTCCGAGGTGGCGACGATGACGGTTCCGGGTTCGGCGGTGCCGTAGAACTTGGCGTATGGCTCCGGTGAGTCGCTGGCCTCGTTCCAGAGGTCGACGGTGAACTCGACCGGGGCCGGATCCCAGACGAAGTCGAACTCGGCTCGATCATCGCCGGCTTCGACCACGACCACGAACGGCACGTCTGGCGAGGCCTCGTAGAACTTCACCTTCTTCTCCCAGAAGCCTTTGGCGTCGGCGACCGTCTCGGCCGATCCGTACTCGGACCCGATCCACACGACCGTCCCGGGGGTCGCCGTGCCGTGGAAGACGTCATAGGGGTAGGAATCGCTGCACGATCCGTACTTCTGATGGGCGGTGAATGCGACGTCGGAAGGTTCGTCGTCCTTGGGATCGTCGTCGGGCGCCTCGTACGTGACCTTGACGCTGGCGATGGCCTTGTTGCCTGCGGTGTCATAGGCGTAGAAGGTCGCGGTGTTGCCTCCCGGTGACAGGATCAGCTTGATCGACCAGTTCCCTGCT
>JABDMN010000125.1 GCA_013001485.1 Acidimicrobiia bacterium | reverse complement strand
GTGGCGCCGTCGGTGCGAGCAGCCGTGCCGTTCTGAGTCATTTCGTTGGTCCCTTCGAAACGAGGTGTGTCCCCCAGTGAGCAGAGATGCTCCGGACGAGAACACTATTCGACTCCGAACCATATGGGCCTGCAGATTGCCCGTATGCTCGACTGCCATGGCATCCATGGACCTGGTGACCGTCGGCGGTGTCGAGCTGAACGTCCTCGATGAGGGAACTGGCCCGGCGATCGTTCTCCTGCATGGCTTTCCCGAGCTGGCCTACTCGTGGCGACACGTCGTCGGGCCTTTCGTGGACGCCGGCTACCGGGTTATCGCTCCCGACCTGCGGGGGTTTGGCGGTTCGTCGAAACCGGACCAGGTCGAGGCGTATGGCTTGGAGCACCTGGTGGGTGACGTCCTGGGCCTCATCGATGCGCTCGATCTGGGCCGTCCCACGGTTGTTGGGCACGATTGGGGAGCGGTCATCGCCTGGTCGCTGGCCGTGATGCACCCGGATCGCATAGACAAGCTGGTGTCGCTCAATGTGCCGTACCGGGGGTGGTGCTCGGCATTCCCCACGACGGAGACCATCCGAGAGCAAATGGCCGATCGCTTCGGCTACGTGCTCATGTTCCAGGAGCCTGGTGTCGCTGAGGCCTGGTTCGAGTCCGATCCGGCGGGCAAGCTGCGCGCCTTTTACTCCGGAGGAGCCAGCGACCCTGCGTTCCTCACCGATGACGAGTTCGCGGTGTTCCTCGATGCGTTCGTATCAGGTGGCATCACCGGGCCGGTGAATCTGTACCGCAACATCGATGCCAACGCCGCTGCGACCCAGCACCTCGCCAACGCTCCGGTGACGGTCCCCACGCTGATGATCGCCACCGACTCCGACCCCGTCCTGCCGCCTTCGCTGGTTGAGGGGATGGATAGATGGGTGCCCGATCTGCGGGTCGAGGTCATCGGCGATTGCGGCCATTGGACTCAGCAGGAACGACCCGACGAGGTCGTTCGGCTGATCCTCGATTTCCTCAGCGGCTGACTACCAGGGCGTCACTCCTCGCCGCGGCGCCGCTTCCGGTATTCGGACCAGGACCGGCTGCTGCGGAACATCTCCCATTGGTCGTTGAACTCGCTCCAGCTGCGAGCCCGGCGCGGCCGCACCGGCGTAGACCGAATGAGATCAGGAACATTCCGCATCCAACCCACGGAGCGCAGCGTTCCGTACATGGCGAGACCCGTGATGGCCACGATGCCGACGCCGGCGAGAACGATGACCAGTTCGGGGAACTTCAGCTCGAAGAAGTCACGACCCGTGTTCGTGGAGATCACGAGGAACAGCGAGAACGCCATGAGCCCGATAAGCCACTTGTGAGCCAGGGTCAATGGTCGCGCCACGATCGCCAGGGCGAACAAGCCGATTGCCGTGAGGACGAGCGTGGCCGCCGTCCGTGCCTCGACCAGCGGAACTCCCTCGGCAATCGCCATCTCGTAGATGGCAAACGTGGCAGCAGCTGCGGCGAGGCCGGCGGGTAGGGAGAACCGGAGCACACGTTTGATGAACCCCGGTCGTGCCCGCGTCCGGTTTGGCTCGAGAGCGAGCAGGAAGGCCGGGATGCCGATGGTGATCGAGCCGACCAGCGTGAGGTGTCGGGGAAGGAAGGGGAAGGGGCGGGCGAGGGCTCCGATGATGATGACCAGGGCTAGCGCATAGATGGTTTTGGTGACGAAGAGGTTGGCGACTCTTTCGATGTTGGCGATGACGCGCCGGCCCTCACTGACCACACCGGGCAAGGTGTCGAACCTGCCGTCCATCAGGACCAGCTGGGCGACGGCGCGTGACGCGGGAGAGCCGGAGCCGACGGCAATGCCGATGTCGGAATCCTTCAACGCGAGCACGTCGTTGACTCCGTCGCCGGTCATGGCGACGACATGGCCCTTCGACTGGAGCGCCTTGACCATCTCCCGCTTCTGGTGGGGCGCCACCCTGCCGAACACGGTGTACTCATCCATGTACCGAGCCAGCCGTTCTGGATCGTTCGGAAGTTCCCGAGCGTCGATGGCGTTCGCCGAGCCGGGGACCCCAACCGTGCGGGCGATGGCGCCAACGGTTTCCGGGTGGTCGCCTGAGATCACCTTGGCTTGCACGCCCTGTTCCGCGAAGTAGCGCAGGGTCTCCGCGGCGTCAGCTCGGACCACGTCGCCCAACGTCACCAGCGCTGTCGGGACCAGCGCCGGGGGCAGTTCGTCACCACGGAGCTGTGCTGTGGTGTGGGCTAGGGCGAGGACACGGTGGCCTTGTGCCGCCTCATCCTCGGCAATCGCTGCAACCTCTCCGTTGCCTGGCAGCAGGATCTCGGGGGCACCGAGGACCCACGTCCCGTATCCGCCGAACGAGGCTGCCGCCCACTTCCGTTCTGACGAGAACGGCACAACGTCATCGGCGGTCCACTCTGAGCCGGTTCCAAAGGCCTCGTTGACGGCGAGCATCGTCGCGTTGGGTGACGGGTCGGCGGCTGCGATCGAAGCCAGCGCGGGGCCAGGGTCAACTGCTTCGCCCAAAGAAATTGTGCTTTGCACCGCTAGCCGTCCCTCGGTGAGCGTCCCGGTCTTGTCGAAGCAGATGACGTCGACTCGGGCCAGTCCCTCGACGGCGGGGAGCTCCTGCACGAGGACCGACTTGCGGCCCAGACGGATCACGCCAACGGCAAAGGCAATCGAGGTGAGCAGGACCAGTCCCTGAGGCACCATGCCGACGCCGCCGGCGACCGCGGCTGCCAGAGCCTCTCTGATCCCGTCGGTGGTGCGCAGCTGGCTCCACACCAGGAGAGCCATGGCGGGCAGGATGATCCACGAGATAGCGAGGAGGATCCAGTCGATTCCCTCGCGGAGCTCGGACCGAACGAGAGTGAACCGTCGTGCCTCGTCGGCGAGACGCGACGCATACGCCTCCCGGCCGACGCGGGTCGCTTGATAGCGTCCGATGCCTGCGGCGACGAAACTCCCGCTGAGGGCGATCGCTCCTGGCGCCTTGACGACGGGGTCTGACTCGCCGGTCAAGAGCGCTTCGTTGATCTCGAGACCCGCACTCGAGAGCACCTCACCGTCCACCACGAGTTGGTCGCCCGGTGCGACCTGGAGCACGTCGTCGAGTACGACCTGGTCGATGGGGATCTGTCGGACCTTGCCATCTCTCACCACCGTTGCCTGCGGTGCGTTGAGCAGGTTCAAGCGGTCGAGAGTCCGCTTGGCGCGCAGCTCCTGGATGATGCCGATGGTGGTGTTCCCCACCAGCACGATCCCGAACAGGGCATCGTTGATCGGAGCCACGAACAGGATCACGACCAGCAGGGCCCCGAGGAGCAGGTTGAACCGGGTGACGATGTTCGATCGGAAGATGTCGGCGACCGATCGGGACGGAGCTGCCGGGACGTCGTTGATCAGACCCCGTGCCTTCCGGTCCCGCACCTCGGCCTTGGTGAGACCGCCGAGGCGGGCCGAACTGGTGGCGGTGCTCGTGTCCCCCATGTGGCCAGCGTACCGGTTGGCGGCAGGGCTGCTGAGGGGAATTACACTGATGTAATCCGATCGGAGGAGAGACGATGGCGGTTGCCGTCCAAATTGAGGAATCGGTTGCCCTCGAGGTATCCAAAGCGGCAGCGGCGATCTTCGCCCGCTCCGGCGACCTCGTTGCCGAGATTCCGGTGGGGCGGATCTTGGAGCACGCCACCGGAGAGATGTTGACGGTGCGTGCCGTCGTGGTTGCCGACGCCCGCCACGTCGAGGTCATCGCCGATGGGGACTTCGATGCGGTTCGGTCGTGCGTGCATCAACTCGTCGCCGACGGCTGGAGCGTGACCGTTCTGGTCGAGCTGCCGGCGAGTGGCGAAGCACATGGCGAGCTCCGACGTACCGGGTGTCTCATCCAACCGTGGTGGGTGGTCGACGAGTCGATCGTCTTCGGCCGGGTCGAGACCCCCTAGGTTCTTGTCATGCCGGTCCCGCTGCACACGCAGACGGTCGTTGCATTCATCTGGGATTTCGATCGGACCCTGATCCCGGGGAACATGCAGGCCCCGATCTTCGAGGAATACGGAGTCGATCCCGCAACCTTCTGGGGTGAGGTCGATGGCCTCGTCGATGCCTACGCCCGCCAGGGCGAAATCGTGCAGCGCGATCTTGCCTATCTCGTGCATCTCCTGACGTACGTAGAGAGCGGCATCTTCGAGGGGCTCAGCAACGCCCGGTTGCGTGAGCTTGGTGCCCGGCTCGAACCGAATCCCGGCATGCCCGAGTTCATGGAGGCCACCCGGACGCGAGTCGCCGAGATCCCGGAGTTCGCCCACGAAGGCATCACGGTTGAGCATTACGTGGTGTCCACCGGTCTGCGACCCATGATCGAGGGCAGCGTGTTCGCTCAACACATCGACGGGATCTGGGCCAACGCCTTCATCGAACGTCCCGTGCCCCAGGGGTACATAGAGCAAATGCCGGTCGACGAGTCGCCTGCATCGGTGACCCGGCTGGGGTACATCACGGACAACACCGCCAAGACGCGGGCCATCTTCGAGGTCAACAAAGGGTCCAACAAGAATCCATCTGTCGATGTAAATGCCCAGATGTCCGAAGCGCAGCGACGGGTGCCGCTGGAGAACATGGTGTACATCGCCGACGGCCCGTCCGACGTGCCCTGCTTCGCCATCCTCAACAAGTACGGCGGCAAGACCCTCGGCGTCTACGTCACCGAGCCTCGCAACAACTTCCGCCAGGTGAAACAGCTCCAGGAACAGGGACGAATCCAGGGCCTGGCCGAGGCCGACTTCCGCGAAGGTTCGGCTGCCTATCTGTGGCTCATGGATTCGTTGGAGCAGATCGGTTACGAGATCGTCGAGAACCGACGCCAGGCGTTCCGCGAGATCCAGAACCCCCCGGGTCACGTCTAGGTCTCACCTACAAGGGTCCAATGGCCGGGGCCAGGTGCGAGGCGGGTTGATAGCTTCTCGCTCATGGATATCTCGCACTCTCGTTCTGTCGTCACCGGAGGAGCCTCCGGGCTCGGCCTCGCTGTTGTCGAGCGCCTGGTCGCTGCCGGTGGCCAGGTGGCCATCTTCGACCTGCCGTCGTCAGCCGGCGCCGAGGTAGTAGATCGCCTCGGTGACTCCGCGGTGTTCGTGCCAGTAGACGTCAGCGATACAGAAGGCGTTGCCGAAGCCGTTGCCCACGTCGCCGAGGCCTTCGGGGGCATCGACGTCAACGTGAACTGCGCCGGCATCGCCCCGGCGGCCCGCATGCTGGGGCGCGACGGCGAGCCGTTTTCGCTCGACCTGTTCACCGCTGTGTTGACCGTGAACCTCGTCGGCACCTTTGACGTGATGCGCCGGTGCGCCGCGATCATGGCGGACAACGAACCGGGACCCGATGGCGAGCGCGGCGCGATCGTCAACGTCGCATCCGTGGCGGCCTTCGAGGGCCAGGTGGGTCAAGCGGCGTACTCGGCTTCCAAGGGAGGCATCGTCGGCATGACACTGCCGATTGCGCGAGACCTGGCGTCGCGCGGCATTCGGGTCAACACCGTCGCTCCCGGGATCATGGAGACGCCGTTGCTGGCTGGAGCCCCAGACGAGCTCAAGGAGAGCCTGGCGGCGGTTTCGGTCTTCCCGAAGCGGCTGGGATTGCCTGACGAGTTCGCTGCGCTTGTGCTCCACGTCGTGGGGAACATGTTCATCAACGGCGAAACGATCCGGCTCGATGCGGGTGGGAGACTCCCTCCACACTGACTGGAATGCGCCCGTCAACAGATGGTTGTACTCCAGGATGACCGTTGACCAACCGATGGGCCCCTAATGGGAATCTTCAACAAGAAGCAGAAGGCCGTAAAGATCCAGACGCTCGCCGAGCTCGAGCCGATGATCGAAACCGGCAAGCCGATCCTCATCGACTTCTTCCAGATCGGTTGTGCGCCGTGCCAGGTGATGGACGGGATCATGAACGAGCTTGCCCGCGAGTACGGCGAGTCGGCCCACGTGGTCAAGGTGGACGTCGCCAAGGTCGCGGGAGCGGCTCAGACGTTCCAGGTTCGATCGACTCCGACCTTCGTGCTGCTCTCGAAGGTCGAGAAGAAGGTCTCCAAGAAAGCTCGCCAGCGCGGCAACGGCGACAAACCCAACGCCGGGAAGATGTCGGCTCGATGGCGCAGCTCCGGTCTGGTCAAGAAGGACCAGCTCCAGCGCCTCCTCGAATCCAACGGCGCCGAGCGGGCAACCGCCTAGCTCACCACGCTCTCGCCCGACGGATCGTCAGGACGATTGGCACCGAGTAGTCCGTAGCGAATGACTCCGGCGTGTGGCCGATCCTTTTCATGTGCTCGGCGTACTTGGCGACGTACTCCGGTAGCTGGTCGGCTGGGGGGACCGCCTCGTCGATTGTCGCGTCGGCCTCGATCGTGACGATGTCGCCCCCCATCCCGTTCCCGTCCAGGTTGAGCGATGCGGTGCCGGTAGACGTGATGTTGCGGAGCTTCGCGGTGTCCGGTCGTGAGTAGATGATGAAGCGGCCGTCCTGCCAGAGGAACCAGATGGGCGAGGTCTGGGGGCGGTGATCGCTTCGCACCGTGGTCAGCCATGCCACGACGTCTGACCGCAGGCGGCTGTCTGCCTTGGGTGTGATGGCATCAGCCACACGTTCCTCCCTCGTCGGTTCGTGAAGCGACGCCGTCTTCGTCGAAGGCAACGCCGAAGGAGTAGTCCGTGAGGTCAGACAGGATTCGGTCGCCGGTGGCGGCGTCGATCGTGCTGACGATGCCTGCGGGCCCGCGGAGCGGCTGAACCCGCAGATGGACACCTGCGTCGTTCAGCTCGAAGAGGAAGATTCCGGTGTCGGCGCCGGCGTTGCGGCCCGAGGGGAAGGCGAAGTTCCCCATCGAGTAGGCCACCCAAACGCCATCGATCATTTCGACTCCCTGGAGACGGTGAGGATGGGCGCCGACCACGAGGTCTGCACCGCGATCGATGTAGGCGGTAGCGAGATCCCGCTGCCACGGCTCGATGCAGTGCTTCGTTTCGATTCCCCAGTGCACCATCACGACAGTGAAGTCGGCGACCTCGTCAGCGGCCGCTACCGCAGCGAGGGCGTCGGGGACGAATGCATCGCATGTCCAGGCCACTTCGGGCCTGGTGTTCTCGCCCGAAGCCGACCAGTCACACGGAACCCTGTTGAGGCCGACGAACGCGAGCGTGCGACCGCCGAGTTCGACCAGGAGCGGCGCATACGCCGCGTCCGGGTCGGGGCCCGCCCCGAAGTGTTGTACCCCACCGGCGTCGAGCAGCTCGACCGTGCGAAGGAGTGCCGGGCGTGCGAAGTCGAGCGTGTGGTTGTTCGCCAGCGAGACAGCGTCGATGCCGGCCTCGGTCAGCAGGTCCACGGACTCCGGCGGCGACCGGAACGTGTACGTCTTGTTGGCCTTCGTGCCGACACCGGGTTCTGTCACCGTGGTCTCGAGGTTCACGACCATGAAGTCGGGAGCGGCCAGCAATTCGGTCACCGCCACCAGAGGACCGCGACTCTCGTTGCCGTGCGTGAACGAGGTGTCGCCGGCAAACCCGAGCACGACGGGGGGCAGAGTGGTCGTGGTCGTCGTGGTCGTCGTCGAGGTGGTGGTCGTCGAGGTGGTGGTGGTCGAGGTGGTTTCTGCTTCGGTGGTGGTTGGTGTCGTGGTCGAGGAACCTGTGACTGCCTCGGCTCCGACGGGATCGGCGACAGCTGTCTCTCCACAAGCTGCGGCGAGGAGGGTCACGGCCAGGAGGGCTGCGCGGAGCTTCACACCAGGGCCAATGCTATCGCTCCGGCAACGACGCAATACACGCCGAACGGGGCCAGGCCGATCCGGGTGATGAGTCGCACCAGCACGGTGATGGCCAGGTACCCCGATATGGCGGCGGCGGCGACACCAAGCCACAGCTCGCCAGGTACCCCTCCCGGCTCGCTGCCGAGATCGAACAGCTGGAGGAAGCCCGCTCCGGCGATGGCCGGGATGCCGAGCAGGAACGAATACCTGGCCGATTCGATCGGGCCGAACTCGCGGGTCAGGGCCGTCGTGATCGTCATTCCGGAACGAGACACGCCGGGGATCAGCGCAGTTGCCTGGCCAATCCCGATGAGGACCGCGTCCGGGATCGTCGAGTCCTCGAGCACTCGGTGTCGGATCGTGATGAACCTGCTCCCGATGAGGATGATGCCGGTCACCATCAGCGCGACAGCGACTGCCCGCGGCGTTTCGTTCATGCGATCGAGCGGGCCCTGGAGAAGGAGTCCGAGCACGGCCGCCGGAATGGTCCCTATGACGAGAAGCTTCAGGATGAACCGGCCCTCCTCGTTGAACCGGACGATCTTCACCACGTCACGTCGGTAGTAGGCGACGACTGCGGCCAGGGTCCCCAGGTGGAGCACAGCCGACGTCGCCAGGTCTGGCCCGGCGCGATCGAGTAGAGCCGGCACCAGGACGAGGTGCCCGCTCGATGAGATCGGGAGGAACTCAGTGAGACCCTGAACGAGGCCCCAGAGGAGGGCGTCTGCCACGGCCAGCGAGGTTACTGCGGCAGGTGGGAAGCCGGGCTGATCTCAGGGACGAACGAGGACCACCAGCGAGCCGTCGGCCGCGGCGCGGGCAACGTCGGCGGCGCCGGCGGGAGGCACGGCAACGGTCCCAAAGGCGCGGGCGTCGAACCCGTCCGACCTGCCTGGTGCCGCAATGACGACGTCGACGATGCCCGTATCCAGCACCGCACGAGCCGGAGTTCCGGGTATCACGTGTTGCGGGAGGGGAACGGTGACCAGCCACCAATCCTGTGGGATGGGGTCTGCCGCTGTCATGGTGCCGGGCGTCAGTGGCTCGCCGGCGTCGACGGGGCGGGTCGCGTACCCGTACCCCCTGGTATCCGGGAGCAGGCCCGTTGGCACGTCTCGGAACGAGACGGAGCCCGCGTCGACCGGTTCGCCCACCGCGATGTCTCGAGCGGCGAAGGGATAGGCCACGGTCGGGACCGGTCGCAGCTCGATGACGAATGCAGCGATGACGATCAGAGTTGCGGCGGCCCACCGCCCGTACGGCGGGTAGGTGTACCAATACACCGGGTCAACGTACGTGGTGCGATGGTCGAGAAGAAGAGGTTCGGGGAGAGCTGTTTACCCCCCCCGCTACCCCTCCCCCAAAAGGAGGAGGGGAACCTCGCGCAAGCAGGGGGAATGGTGGGGGACTTGCGTCCGGTATATCGCGGGGAGGGGGCCTGCATGCATCGATGAAGATGCGTGCGGAGCCCCGATTGCCGCCTCAGGATGCTGCACGAGTGATCCGACCCCCATCGGGTCAGTACGCCGCATCCCTCTGTGCGCCCGTAGGCGCGGCGACCTCTGGCGGCGACAAAGCCAAAGGTCGCACACTTGAATAGCTCCTTCCCCCTTCTCGTCGCCATTCTGGTCAAGAATCAGCCCGCTGTGAAGCGATATTGCCCAGGTTGGGAAAAATAGACCCTGCATCGGTCACCGAGGGTCAGCCCAGGAATGAGTCCCTGAAGATGGCAGATGCCCCCATCGCTAGGCTCGCCGCGTGCCCGATCCGGTCGCTATCGCCCTGCTCGTTGCTGCCTCGTATCTCGTCGGAGGCATCGACTTCGGCGTGATCGTGCCCAGGATCATGGGTGTCGACATCTATGGCAAGGGCAGCGGGAACCCGGGCACGTCGAACGTGTACCGCACCCTGGGCAGAGGGCCTGCCCTGCTTGTGATGGTCGGTGACGCAGCGAAGGGGCTTGGCGCGGCGGCTCTGGGCTCGCTGTTGATTTCTGACGCTGTTGGCTTTGCGTGCGTGCTCGCGGCCGTGGTTGGCCACATCCTTCCGGTGTGGCACGGCTTCAAGGGTGGCCGGGGGGTGGCGACGGCCATCGGTGGCCTGGGCTGGCTTGCGCCCTGGCCGGGACTGGTCATTGCGGTGGTCTGGCTTGCGATCGTCGTGGTCCTGAAGATCGCGTCGGCCGCTTCCCTTCTGGCGATGGTTCTCTATGTGCCCGCAGCGATCATCCAGGGACACCGGGGAGCTGCCCTGATCTGGGCGGGAGCCACTGCCGTTGTGGTCGTGGCGCGCCATTCGGCGAACATCCGGCGCCTGGTGTCGGGGGCCGAGAGAAGGATCGCTGGTGAAGCCGCTGGCTGACGCCCAACGGGCAGTTCTCGCGACGTTGACGGCTCTCCCGGTCCAGGCAATGGGCCTGCGAGAGGCGCGGGGACTCACCCTCGCCGCCGCCGTTTCGGCTCCGCATGACATCCCCCCCTTCGCCAACTCGGCCATGGACGGTTACGCAGTCCGCTCTGCCGACGTCGCCGATGTGCCTGTGCACCTGACGGTCGTTGCCGACCTGCCGGCCGGAAGCGTGCCAAATGTCGAGGTTTCCGCGGGCACCGCAATCAAGATCATGACGGGCGCCCCAATGCCCGACGGAGCCGACACCATCGTCCCCGTGGAAGAGACCGATGCCGGGAGCGAGACGGTGGAGATCCGGGCGGCGGCCTTCCCGGGCGACCATGTGAGAAAGGCCGGCGGAGACGTCACCTCTGGCGCGACCGTCCTCGAGGCCGGGGTCCGTCTGACACCCGCCCACCTCGGCGTGCTGGCTTCGGTGGGGGTGGCCTGGCCGGAGGTGCGGCGTCGCCCTCTGGTTGGCGTGATCTCAACCGGTGACGAGCTCGTTCCCCCCGAGACTCCAGACCTCGATCCGGGGAAGATCCGTGACTCG
>JABDMN010000014.1 GCA_013001485.1 Acidimicrobiia bacterium | reverse complement strand
GCCGTGGGCTTCCTCGAGGACTTCTCAGACGGTGAGCTGGATCGATCGATCTGGAACGTGCGGGTCACCGGCCGCGTCGTAAATGACGAGAACCAGGCGTACATCGACTCTCCTGACACCGTGTTCGTTGCGCCCGAAGATCCGGGTTCCGAGAACAACGTTCTCGTCCTCCGGGGGATACATCGTCCGGGCCACCTGAGTCCCGAAGGCCGCTCGTTCGACTTCGTCTCGGGCCGCGTCGACACGCGAGACCGGGTCGACTTCCGATACGGGGAAGCGTCGGCCCGGATCAAGCTCCCGGTCGGAGTCGGCCTCTGGCCGGCTTTCTGGGCAATGGGATACGGCCGATGGCCCGACACCGGCGAGATCGACATCATGGAGTACGTGGGCGAGAGCGACTGGGTGAGCTCGGCGGTCCACGGGCCCGGGTACAGCGGTGAAGGGGGCCTGGTCAACAAGCTGTTCTCCACCGACGGCGCCGCAGCGGACTGGCACGTGTACTCGGTGCGTCGGGAGCCCGATCAGATGGTCTTCGCGGTCGACGGGGTGTCCGTGTACCGGGTCACCAAGCCGATGACCGAGTTCTTCGGGACGTGGGAGTTCGACGACGACAAGTTCCTGATCCTCAACCTCGCACTCGGAGGAACGTATCCCTTCAAGACCAACGGGGTGCGGGCGCCGTACTACGGGCTTCCGCACGAGACCGTGGAACGAATCAAGGCCGACGAGGTCCGGGTGCTGGTCGACTGGGTGCGCGTCGACGACGCCTGAGCGTCAGGTACGCAGCATTCGTTGCTCGAGCCCGTCGAGCAACAGATCGAGTCCGAACTCGAACTCCGTCTGGTCGTCGCACCATCCCAACGTGGAGTCGGGATCGTCGTGAGCCACCTCCGACAGCATCCCCATGATGTAGGGGAGTGACGGAGCGACGTCAGAGAGCATCGCCATTCCGTCGTCGTTGTCAGAGGGGTCCGACGGGGCGAACAACTCCTGGTTGAAGCCGAGGGCCCGGCTGCCGAGGGCGTGCATGGCGTGGTGACCAAGGTCGTTGGAAAAGCCGCCTTCGACGAGGATGCCAAGCAGGGTGTCCATGTAGCGCAACAGCGTGGGCGTCATGGTGGTTCGGGTCTCGATGACCGATGGAGCCCATGGATGCTGCAGCATCACCCCTCGTGCGGTGAGGATCCTGTTGCGCAACGATTCTTTCCACTCGCCGTCAGGAACACCGAGGCCGCCGAGCTCGTTCTCGATCTCGCTGACCAGGGTGTCGACGACTCCGTCGAGCAGCGCCTCCTTGTTGGCCACGTGGTAGTAGAGCGACATGGCTTCAACGCCGAGGGCGCCGGCCAGGTTGCGCATCGTCAACGCTTCGATGCCCTGCTCATCGGCGAGGGCGATGGCGGCGGCGAGGACTCGTTCTCTACTGAGCGGAGTGCGGGTTTCGGGCTGTGCGGTCATTGGCATCCATCGTATCGTACACGGTAAGGCTTGACGAACCTTACGCCGTATGAGTATCTTACGCCGTACGACTTACAGTGTACGAGGGAGAGAGTCACCATGACGGCGCACGACACAGAGAAGACAAGCGGGGGAGTCGGGATCCCCGACACGATGCAGGCAGTCACCCAGAATCGATACGGCACACCAGACGTTCTCGAGCTGACGGAGACGCCTCTTCCAGTGCCCAACGACGAGCAGGTGCTCATCGATGTGAAGGCCTCGTCACTCAACATGTACGACTGGCACATGCTCACCGGGACCCCCTACATGGTGCGAGCGATCGCCGGCCTCACCAAGCCGAAGCGCGAGGTGCCAGGATCTGATGTCTCTGGCGTAGTTGTGGCCGTCGGCAAAGACGTCACCGGGTTCTCGATCGGCGACGAAGTGTTCGGCGGCGTTGGCGCCGGTGCATTCGCCGAATACGCGATCGCGAATCCCAAGTCGCTCGCCCACAAACCGTCCAACCTGAGCTTCGAGCAGGCGGCGGCAGTCCCGATGGCGGCTCTCACGGCGCTGCAGGCGTTGAGCGACGTCGGTGGCTTGGAGAGTGGTCATCGAGTCGTCGTCAACGGTGCGTCCGGGGGAGTCGGCACGTATGCAGTGCAGATCGCCAAGGCCCTGGGCGCCGAGGTGACTGCCGTGTGCAGTACGACCAAGGTCGACATGGTGCGGTCACTGGGTGCGGACACCGTCATCGACTACCAGAGGGACGACTACGTCGACACCGAACGCGACTTCGACATCCTCCTCGACAACGCAGGCAATCGGCCGTGGTCGGACACATCGAAGGTCCTGGCCGATGGCGGTATCAACGTGTCGATCTCTGGCCCCAAGAAGCGGTGGCTGGGCCCGTTCCGCGCTCTCCTGTTCCGCAAGGTGCTCGCCCGGTTTGGCGGCAAGCGAATGACGTGGTTCACCGCAAGCACAAAGCGGGCCGACCTCGAGACGCTGGCCGAGATGCTCGAATCCGGGCAGATCGCTCCCGTGATCGAGAAGGTGTATTCGCTGGACGAGGTTCCCGAGGCTCTGGCCTACATCGGAGAGGGCCACGCCCGGGCCAAGCTGGTCATCAGCATCGACGGGTCGTAGGTCCCTGGCGGGCGCCGACGCTGCGGTCGAGACTTGGGGAACCGAGGACTGAGGAGGCGCGAGCGTGAAGGCAGCCGTCCACAACGACTACGGACCGCCAGAGAAGGTCATGGCAGTCCAGGACGTCGACGTCCCGACCATCAAGCCCTCGCAGGTGCTCGTGCGTATCCAGGGGCGGGGACCAACTGGGCGGACCGGTCCATGACGATCGGAATGCCGTACGTGATGAGACTCGGATACGGATTGCGCAAACCGCGTTCTGGCATCCGTGGAACCGACCTCTCCGGTGTCGTCGAGAAGGTGGGGGGCAAGGCGGGTCTGTGGCAGGTCGGCGACGAGGTCCTCGGTTGGGGCACCCGTACCTTTGCTGAGTACGCGGCCGTGGACGAGGACCATCTGGTGGCAAAGCCGACGTCTTTGAGCTTCGAGGAAGCGGCCGCGATTCCAATGGCCGGCAGTGTGGCCCTCCAGGCGTGGCGCGACGTCGCCAAGGTCGAAGCGGGTGACCACGTACTCGTCGTGGGAGCCTCCGGTGGGATAGGCACGTTCGCCGTGCAGATCGCCAAGGCGATGGGCGCCCGGGTCACCGGGGTGTGCAGCACTCCGAACGTCGAACTCGTGGAGTCGCTCGGCGCCGATCACGTCATCGACTACACGGAGAGGGACTTCACGGACGATGCCAGGCAGTACGACGCGATCCTCGACATGGCTGACAAGCACACGTTGACCCAGCGGCGTCTCGCACTCAAGACCGGCGGCACGTTGATACCGAACAGCGGCGAGGGTGGTCGGTGGTTCGGGAGCCTCGGTCGCATCTTCAAGGCGTGGCGCCTGTCGCCACTGGTGTCGGGACGGTTGCGGCCGTTCCTCTC
>JABDMN010000387.1 GCA_013001485.1 Acidimicrobiia bacterium | reverse complement strand
GTGAACGACGCGATCGAGACCGGGCTCGTCGACTCCCAGGTCGTCGAGGAACGCTGCTTTGTCCTCGTCGTCGAGCAGCAATATCTCGCCTTCGATGGCAGCGCAGATGATGACCACGTCGGCACCTTCGGCCTCGCCCAGCTCCTTGACTCGCTCTGTGTGCTCGTTGCCACGGGCCGAGGCCTCGTCGACGTTTGCGATATACATCGTGGGTTTGACGGTCAGAAGGTGCAGCTCGCGAAGCATTTTCAGCTCGTCAGGGGTAAGACCCATCGAGCGAACAGGCATGCCGTTGTCGAGATGCGCTTCTACCCGTTCCAGCAATGCAGACATGGGAGCGGCTTTCTTGTCGCCGGCCCGAGCCTGACGCGCCCACCGATCGAGGCCCTTGCGGACGGTGTCGAGGTCGGCGAGAGCCAGCTCGGTGGTGATCGTTTCGATGTCGCGCATTGGATCGACAGTCCCCGCAACATGGACCACGTCCGGGTCGTCGAAGCAACGCACCACCTGGGCGATGGCGTCGACGTCGCGGATGTGGGTCAGAAACTTGTTCCCGAGCCCCTCGCCCTCTGATGCTCCTTCGACGAGACCGGCGATGTCGACGAACTCGACAACTGCGGGGATCACCTCGACCGGTTGAGCGATCGCCGCGATGTTGTCGAGACGGGGATCGGGAACGGTGGCAATCCCGACGTTCGGGTCGATTGTGCAGAAGGGGTAGTTCTCGGCGTCGATCCCGGCTGCGGTGAGCGCGTTGAACAATGTCGACTTGCCGACGTTGGGCAGTCCGACGATGCCGCAGGAGAGCCCCATCAGTCGAACACCACGGTCTTGTTCCCGTACACGATCAACCGGTTGTCGAGATGAAGGTGCACGGCTCGGGCGAGGACGGTCTTCTCGAGATCTCTGCCCTTGTGGACCAGGTCACCAACCGAGTCGCGGTGCGACACGTGAGCAACGTCCTGGGAGACGATTGGCCCGCCATCGAGCTCCCCGGTGACGAAATGGGCGGTGGCCCCGATCACCTTCACCCCGCGTTCGTGAGCCTGGTGATAGGGCCGGGCACCGGCAAAGGCGGGGAGGAACGAGTGGTGGATGTTGATGATTCGGTTCGGGTGGGCTGCGACGAACTCGGGGCTGAGGATCTGCATGTACCGGGCGAGGACGATGACGTCGATGTCGTGCTCGTCGACGAGCTCGCGGATGGCCGCCTCTTGCTCTGGTTTCGTCTCCGGCGTGATCGGCAGGTGGTGAAAGGGGACACCGAAGTCGTTGGCGACGCCGGCGAGGTCGGCATGGTTCGAGATCACGAGCGGGATGTCTGCTTCGAGCTCGCCCATGCGCCACCGCGCCAGCAGGTCGTACATGCAATGAGCCTGTTTCGACACGAGCAGAGCGATACGGGTTCGCTCGTCGGAGAACCGAAGCCGCCAGTCCATGTCGAAGCGTTCGGCGATGGGAGCGAACTTGGCTGAGATGGCGGCGCGGTCGATGCCAAAACCGTCGAGTTCCCACTCGATTCGCTGCACGAAGACGGACTCCTCGAGGTCCGTGTGCTGGTCTGCGTGGATGATGTTGCCTTCGTGCTCGTAGATGAAGCGCGACACCTCGGCGACCAGGCCTTTCTGGTCGGCGCAGGACAAAAGCAATGTGGCGGTGGTGGTCATGAGCTTCGAGAGCTTATCGGCACGCTGGGCCGATGGATTCACCCGGCGACTACCTTTGCCACATGGACGCCCTCGCCGAACTCCTCATCGCGACTGGCAAGGCCCATCACGAGGCCTTTCTCTCCACCGACGGCGCCGACCCCGAGTGGCCCCTCTGGTACGCAGATTTCCTTCTCGGACGGATCACCGAGCATTTCGAGGGTTCTCCGACCAAGAGCGAGCTGGTGTATCTGCTCGTCGCCGCCGATCGCGCTCATGCCAGCAGTGACGAGCCGTGGCCGGGGTTCTATGCCGACTTCCTTCGCTCAGGCAGCTGAGGAGTCACTACGGACACGCCACGCCTTGTCGATCTCATCGAATCGAGCGACCTCAATGGTCTGCTCCGGTTCATCGATGGCGTGGTCACAACAAGGGAGTGGGACGGGCTGGTCACGGTCATCGACCGTTGCCAGGAGGCTGTCACCCGTGGCAAACAGGTGTGGGCGGCTGCCCATTACGCCGAGTACCGGCTGTCTCTCGACGCTCCCGCCGATTTCGCCGGCGAAGTGGTGTCGCACGGCTCAGCGGCCGGGACTCTCGGGCCCCACTGGGAGGTTGCCGCCTCGACGCACACCTGGGCCGACCTCGAGCCGCATCTGAGCAATCCGAGGTCGCGGGCCCTCGTCGCTCATGAGCGAGCTCTCCGCGGAGACGACGTGGAGGATGCCGCCATAGATCGCGCTGTGATCGATCTTCCGCTCCGCCTCGAACCATTCGAGCCGTCATATCCACCGGCGGTGTATCGACCAGACAAGGCTTCGTTCCCCGAGATGGACCGCGTCACCATGGAGTGGACCGACCTTCCCGACGAGCAGACTCCCGTCGACGATGCGCAGTCGACCGACGCACTGCGGGCGCTCGTGAGCGCCTGGGTCGACGAGTCGAGCGGCAGCGCAGACGTGGCGTGCGCCGAGGGGAGCGCGCTCGACGCCATTCGCGCCATCGGACCTCGTCGGGCGATGTGGTCGCCGGTGTCATTCACGCGAGCCCTCGGGGCCATGCAGTGGGCTGGTGCGTCAGGCGGGGCCTACGGTCGACGTCGGGGCGGCCCGGTGGGTCGAGCCGCTGCCTGGTGGGCGACCGGAGTGATCCTGGGAATGGAAGACGACTGGCCCGTCGATGCTGGGGAACTGGCCGCAGCGGCAGAACGCTTGGAGTGGGGCTTGTGGAGCCCCGGTGACCATGAGGTCGGCTGGCAGTTCCACCTCACGGTCGCAGATCCAGATGAAAGGTTGGCGTGGGCGGTGTCGGCTACCGACGCCGTGTGATCGGGCGATCTACACGTGTGGCGCGACCTCGGTGGCGATTCGGCCCATGAGGTCGAGCTGGTCCTCGTAGGGGAGAGTGGCGAAGTAGGAACGGGCGACGATGTCGAGAGGCACGCCGACCTTTGATCGCAGTTCGGCGAGGCGGTGGGCAATCTCCGGTCCGACCATCGCGGCGCCGCGGAGACGGGCCTCGTCGTCGGCGGTCAATGGCGGCACCTCGGCAAGACCAGTTCTCGTCGCCGATGCTTCCATGTCGGAGTACTTCCATCGCATCGCCCAGAGGTGCTGCCGCGCCTCCTCCCACGCTGTGTCTTCGGTAGCGCCGGGCCACATGGTTGCGTAGTAGATCCACCGGAACGTGGCCGGGTCGCGTCCCGCCTTCTCCATCTCGTCGAGTCCCCAGGCGACCTGCTGAATGAGCTTCTCGGGAGTGGCGTTGGAGAAGAAGCCGTCGGCGAGCCGGGCTGCCCGCCGCACTGCCGCCTCGGCTCCGCCGCCGATGACGATGGGAATCCGCCGCTCCGGAACGGGGCGGACTGCAACCTCGGGGAGGTCGAATACGTCGCCCTCGTGACGGAATGGCTCTCCCGACCATGCTCGGGGAAGGATGTCGAGGATCTCCGACATCGCCTTGCCCCGGGTGCGCAGGCTGGCCCCGAAGGCGTCGAACTCCACGCCGGACCATCCGAGGCCGAGGCCAAGGGTGAACCGGCTACCGCTGATGAGATCCACAGTGGCGGCGTCTTCGGCGAGACGCAGGGGGTGATGGAGCGGGGCGAGGATCACACCGGTGCCGATCTCGATCGTTGTCGTGCGAGCTGCCATCGCCGCCGAGGTGACCAGCAGTGATGGCATGTATCCGTCATCGACGAAGTGGTGTTCGGTGGTCCACACGCTTGTGTAGCCGAGGCGCTCGGCGTCAGCGGTCAGCTCCAGCGTCTCGCTGTAGAGGTCGCGCCATCCCCTGGGGTTTTCGGCGGTGCGCTGTGCTGAGAGAAGTCCGAATCCGAGTCCCATGCGACGTCAGGGCTCGAGCGTCGATGCGGCGCCGTCGGGATCGTTCACCGCGATTGCGAAATGCAATCCCTCCGACGAGGTGTTCATGAGATACATCGCATCGATGTTCACTCCCGAGCTGGCCAGTCGCTCGGCCACATCGGCGAGGGCGCCGGGCCGGTTGGGGAGGACGGTGTCGAGCACGGGTCGTTCTTCGAACGACACTCCTGCGGTCTTGAGGACGGTCCGGGTGGTGGCCTCATCGTCGGGGACGAAGCGGACGAGGGCTTCGTGTTCGCCGGTCGAGGCCGCGAGCGCATCGATGTTGACGCCAGCGTCGGCAAGCCTTCTGGCCAGGGTTGCGAGTTGTCCTGGCCTGTTGTTCATGGTGACCGTGAACTCACGCATGACGGCATTCTATGCAACGAGGGTCACGATCGTGTCTGGAGGTGTTTGGCGGGTGACCCGCCGCACGATGACCGGCACCACGATCGCAGCGATCATCGCGATCACGACGGCGATGGCGATGAGACGGATGCGAGCGCGTCGACGAATCCGCTCCGGATCAGCGAATTCATCTTCGGCAATAGAAAGGGGATCAGACGGCTCCACCTTCGAATCGTAGAGGCGAAGTGACGGGTAGCCGGCAGCCGGAGGCAGGCAGCCCTATCGAACATATGTTCGATTAGGCTCCGTCCATGACGCGGTACGCCGAGCTGCACTGCCACACGAACTACTCGTTTCTCGACGGTGCCTCCCACCCCCACCAGCTTGTCGAGGTGGCGGCCGAGCTCGGCTACACCGCTCTGGGTATCTGTGATCACGATGGGTTTCGCGGTGTCGTCCGCACCCATGTCGCGGCACGCGAGGTGGGGCTGCCCATCGTCTACGGGACCGAGCTCGGAATGCCTCGCGAGGACACGATGCCCAGCGAGAGCCCTATTCCCGGCCCGGGACCGGTGATCCTTCCCAAAGACGCAGATCGTCCCCGGCGGGGACGGATCCATCGGATGCACGGGTCCAAGCCCGTCGACCGACCCATCACCGACCATCTCGTGGTCTACGCCGCCGATCCTGCCGGGTATGCGCAGCTGAGCCGCTTCGTGACCCGTGGCCAGTTCCGGGGACGCAAGGACGCACCCGACTATGCCTACGAGGATCTCGGTGAAGCGTCACATCGCGGCGGCCTGTATGCCCTCACCGGGTGTCACCAGGGGGCCGTCCCCAGGGCCGCAGGCAGTGGCGACATCGATGGTGCGGTCGGAGCTGCTTCCCGGCTGCGCGAGGTGTTCCCGGGCAGGCTCTACGTCGAGCTGACCCATCACGGTCTACCCGAGGACGACCTGCGCAACGACGTGCTCGCCGAGGTTGCCCGCCGTCTG
>JABDMN010000350.1 GCA_013001485.1 Acidimicrobiia bacterium | reverse complement strand
GTCGTACCCCAGGCGCCGGTCATCCCGGCGGGCACGACGGTGTTCGATTACGTGCTGCTGGGTCGCACACCACATATCGGGTACTGGTCGATGGAGAGCCGGTCCGACGTGCTCGCAGTGTCGGCGGTACTCGATCGCCTCGAGCTCGATCTCCTCGCCGACCGGCCGATGGATCGCGTCTCGGGTGGTGAACGACAACGCGCGGTGCTGGGTCGCGCCCTCGCCCAGGATGCCGGGCTGCTGGTGCTCGACGAACCGACCTCGGCCCTCGATCTGGGGCATCAGCAGCAGGTTCTCGAACTGGTCGACAGCCTGCGGCGCGATCGAGGCCACGCTGTGCTGTCCGCGGTCCACGACCTGACGCTGGCAGCGCAGTTTGCCGATCGGCTTGTTCTGCTGGCTGGCGGGCAAGTGAGAGCGACAGGCACGCCGGCAGAGGTGCTCACCGTCGACACGCTCTCGGAGTTCTACGAGACCGACATCACGGTGGTGGTGGACGACGACGGGAATCGTGTCGTGGCGCCGCGCCGGCGGTCTCAGGCGCTGTAGGCGGCCTCGAACAACACACCGGCGTAGTAGGCGATCACGCCTCCAACGGCCGCGATCACCAGGTTCTCCAGGCCCGCCTTGATCGGGCTCGTCTTGGTGATCCAGGTCTTGAGGACACCGACGGCGAAGAGGCCGACTCCGGTGAGTACGGCGGCCCAGAAGAGGCCAACACCGGTCTCGTCGGTGAGAAAGAACGGGATGATCGCAGGCAGCGATCCGAGTAGGAACAGACCACCCGACAGGAACATGGCGGCGAAGGCGCTACGGCGCTCGTCGTCGACCACCTGGAACTCGAGGGCCTTCATGATCTCCATCATCGGCTTCTCGTCTCGAGCAAAGGCATTGACCGCAGCGGGGAGATCCTCTTCGGCCACGCCCATGTCACGGAACATGTCGGTCAGCTCTTCGACCTCGTGGTCCCAGTGGTACTTGAAGTGCTCCCTCTCCAACGCGATCTCTCGTTGGAACACCTCGTCCTGGCTCTTGGTGGCCAGGTATTCGCCAGCCGCCATCGACACGGCTCCGGCGATCGCCCCGGCGATTCCGGCCAGCAACACCTGGCGTGTCGCCAACCCTCCGCCGACGACGCCGGCGATGAGCAGGAAGATGGAAACGAGCCCGTCGTTGACCCCGAGGATGATGTCGCGCATGTACTGACGGCTTGCGCCGACATGCTCTTCGTACGGCGGGGTCTCGGTGGAGGCCGGATCGATTTCGGTGCTCATCGTGGCGGATTGTATCGGTAGCGCACCGGGTAGCCGCTGGAACCAGAGAGGCGCGAAATAGATAGGCTTGGGGTATGACCAACAAGATGGTGACCCAGCAGTTGGGGGCGCACCCGTTCACGTCAGGTCCCCTCGCAGACGATGTCGAACTGTTGGCGCAGTTCGCCCAGCCTGTGGAGTTCTCGGCGGGGGAAGTCATCTTCTCGGCCGGCGAGAAGGCACGCCGATTCTTCCTCATCCGCAGCGGGATTGTCGCGTTACAGATCGAGACGCCCGCTCACGCCTCACCGCGGATCCTCCAGTCGGTCCACGAGGGGAGCGTGCTCGGTTGGTCGTGGTTGTTCGAGCCGTATCAATGGCAGTTCGATGCGGTGTGTGAGACGCCAGTCCGGGCGCTCGCCATCGACGGGCAGGCGTTGATGACCCAGTGCGATGAGGACCCTGCCCTCGGATATCGGCTGATGCAGCGGATCGCGGCGACGATGGCCGATCGACTCCATGCCGCCCGGGTCCGCATCCTCGAACTGGGCTAGCAACTAGTCACCCGACCGTTGTCGGGCCCCCAGAAGCCGGCTCAGGCTTCGGCGCCCGCAGCCCCTGACTCATCGGCAAGCCGACCCGTGTCGCGCATCTTGTCGACGACCTTGTTGCTGATCTCCTCGAGCTTGTCATCGGGGACTTTGTCCCCGATCTTGTCGCTGAGCTTGGTGCGGAGCTCGGTCTCGGTGAGACCCGTCCACTCCTTCTTGGCTTCCAGCCCCTTGACAACGAGGGCTCCGAGACCGACCAGGAAGGCGAGTTTGAAGAGTGTTTTCATACACCGAAATCTACCCTGAAGGTTTCCCTGCGTTGCCGAGAACGGGCTTCGTGTCGTCCCGCCTGCCTCCTCTGGAGCTTCCTCAGTGGCATGTCGGTGACACGATCGAGCGAGATCCCGCCAAACCTGGGTCGCTCCAGCCTGGGTAGCCTCGGCGACCGACGACAAGGAGCCCCGTGAGCGGATCAGCAGACATTGGTGTCATCGGCCTGGCGGTGATGGGCCGCAACCTCATCATGAACATGAACGACCACGGGTTCACCGTGGCCGCCTACAACCGCACGACAGAGCGGGTCGACGAGTTTCTCGCCGGCGAAGCAGACGGTTCGAGCGTGGTCGGCGTCCATTCGCTAGAGGAGCTGGTGGATGCGTTGAAGCAGCCGCGCCGGGTGATGCTGATGATCAAGGCGGGCACTCCCGTCGATGCCACCATCGACACTCTGATCCCGCTCCTCGACGCGGGCGACATCATCATCGATGGTGGTAACTCGCTCTTCAGCGACACCATCGCTCGGACGAAGCGGGTTGAGGAGGCCGGCCTCCGCTACATAGGCACAGGTGTCTCGGGTGGCGAGGAGGGAGCGCGCCACGGACCCTCGATCATGCCGGGAGGCTCCACAGACGCCTGGCCGCATGTGAAGGACATCTTCCAGTCGATCGCCGCGTCCGTGGATGACGTTCCTTGTTGCGACTGGGTGGGCGCCGACGGTGCCGGCCACTACGTGAAGATGGTCCACAACGGCATCGAATACGGCGACATGCAGGTGATCGCCGAGGCCTACGACATCATGCATCGCGGCCTCGGCATGACCCACGACGAGATGCACGAGGTGTTCGCCGAGTGGGACCGCGGCAAGCTCGACTCGTACCTCATCGAGATCACCACAGACATCATGGCGTTCCGCGACGAGGACGGGTCACCGCTGCTGGAGAGGATCCTCGACGCCGCCGGCCAGAAGGGGACTGGCAAGTGGACGGTCATTTCGTCGATGGAGCTGGGCCAACCGATGACCCTTGTCGCCGAAGCGGTCTACGGCCGTGTCGTGTCGGCCCTGAAGGATCAGCGGGTG
>JABDMN010000314.1 GCA_013001485.1 Acidimicrobiia bacterium | reverse complement strand
GTCTCCTGGGATCACGTACTCGAGGTATTCGGCGATCGTATCGGCAGGGCTCTGAGAGAGGATCGCCGCACCGAGGTGATGTACCACGTCGGTCGACCGGGGCACGACGGCACCATGGACCGGATCCTCAAGGCCTGGGGAGTCGACGGGCACAACTCGCACACCAACGTCTGCTCGTCAGGAGCCCGGGTTGGCTATGCCACCTGGATGCAGCACGACCGGCCGTCGGCCGACTTCGCCAATGCGCGGTTCATCCTGTTGATGTCGGCGCACCTCGAAACCGGCCACTACTTCAACCCTCACGCTCAGCGGATCATCGAGGCCAAGCAGGCCGGCGCCAAGATCGCCACCATCGACCCACGCCTGTCGAACACGGCATCGATGTCGGACTTCTGGCTGTCTCCGTGGCCCGGAACCGAGGCGTCGATGTTGCTGGCCATGGCCCGGCTGCTTCTGGAGTGGGACGCCGTCGATCACGACTTCATCCGACGCTGGGTCAATTGGGAGGACTCGCTGCGGAACCGGTATCCCGACAGGCCCGTCTCGTACGAGTCGTTCATCGAGATGCTCAAAGAGACCTATGCCGGGTACACCGTCGAGTTCGCCGCTGAGGAAACCGGCGTCCCGGCCGAGAAGATCGAGGCGGTTGCCCGCGAGATCGCCAACGCCGGCAATCGGTTCGCCTCCCACACGTGGCGGTCCATCGGATCCGGGAATCTCGGAGGCTGGCAGGGAGCCCGCTGTCTCTGGTTCCTGCAGGTGCTCACCGGGTCGGTTGGCACCAAGGGCGGCACAGCCCCCAACACCCATGCCAAGTTCAAGCCCGAGCATTGGAACATGCCTCCTCCACACAACCGCTGGAACGAGCTGCTGTTTCCCATCGAATACCCCTTCGCCCACCACGAGCTGTCCTACCTGCTGCCGCACTTCCTGAAAGAAGGGCGCGGCAAGCTCGACGTGTACTTCACCCGGGTCTACAACCCCGTGTGGACCAACCCCGACGGGTTCTCCTGGATCGAGGTGCTGACCGACGAGTCGAAGGTGGGGCTCCACGTGGCGATGACTCCCACCTGGTCGGAGACCGCCTGGTATGCCGACTACGTGCTGCCGATGGGCGTCTCCGCCGAGCGTCACGACACGCATTCGTACGCCACCCACGCCGGCCAATGGCTCGGGTTCCGCCAGCCGGTGCTGCGGGTCGCTGCCGAGCGCGAAGGCAAGAAGGTGGACCGCACCTACGAAACGAATCCCGGCGAGGTGTGGGAGGAGACCGAGTTCTGGATCGATCTCTCATGGCGCGTCGACCCTGACGGTTCTCTCGGCATCCGGAAATGGTTCGAGTCTCCCAATGACCCGAGCCGGCCGGTCAACGTCGACGAGTACTACGGGTGGATGTTCGAGAACTCGGTTCCCGGCCTCCCCGACAAGGCGGGCGCAGAGGGCCTCACCCCGCTCGAGTTCATGCGCAAGTACGGCGCTGTCGAGATCTCGAAGGACGTCTATCAGGTCTATGAAAAGCCGGTCGAAGCTGACTCCGTTGGGGACAACGGCTTTGCCTACAAGGACGGCAAAGAGGTGGGAGTCGCGATCGACGGCCAGCCCGTGAAGGGTTTCGGTTCGCCATCGAAGAAGCTCGAGTGGCACAGCCAGACCATGTCCGAGTGGGGCTGGGACGAGGTCGCCATCCCCAGCTACATCAAGACCCATGTGTACTGGCGTGACATGGACATGGCCGGCAACGAGCGGATTCTTCTGCCGATCTTCCGTCTCCCCACGCTGATTCATACCCGCTCAGGCAACGCCAAGTACCTCTACGAGATCTCTCACGGCCATCCGCTGTGGCTCAATCCGCGGGACGCCGATGCCCTGGAGTTCGAGACCGGAGACCTGGTCCGCATCACCACAGACTCTGGCTACTTCGTGATGCGTGCCTGGCGAACCGAGGGCATCCGCCCCGGTGTTGTCGCTGCGTCTCACCATCTGGGTCGCTGGAGGCTGTCGGACACCTCGGGCAACGAGCGTTGGTCGTCGGCCCTCGTCGACATCGAGAAGCTCGGCGACTCGACGTGGCGCTTGCGCCAGCTCAAGGGGATTGAGCCGTTCAAGTCTGACGATCCCGACTCGGAGCGAATCTGGTGGCGTGATCCCGGCGTCAACCAGAACCTGGCTTTCCCGCCGCATCCTGACCCGATCTCAGGAGTCCACGCCTGGCATCAGCGCGTCCGCCTGGCGAAAGCCGAGACCGGTGACCAGTACGGCGACGTTGTCGTCGACACGTCGAAGAGCTTCCAGGTGTATCAGGAGTGGTTGGAGAAGACCAGGCCAGGTCCGGGCCCTGATGGGACCCGGCGGCCCCTGTGGCTCAACCGCCCCGTCAAGCCTGTGCCAGAGGCTTATCGCTACAACGGTTCGTCGTGACCGACACTGCGGCTGGCGCCGCAGCTCGGGCCGAGGCGACTCATTGGGCGGTCATCGCCGACAACTGGACCCGGGACTCCTGGCCATCGATCTACTCCGACCTCGCACCGGTCGAGGCCGAGGTCATCGGCTTCTTCGACCCTGGTGAGGACGTGCGCGAGCGTGCCGAGCGCTGGCAGTACCCGCTCGAGAACGGCGACATCGGAGATCTTGCCCGCTTCGCTGCGGCACTCTGCATGGCCGAAGCCAGCGCATGGAGGGACGATGAACCCCACATCGCCACCCAGGCCTTCGAGCAACGCCGCTTCCTGGTCGGCGATCGGATGGCTCACTGGGCGGTGCCCTGGCTCGACATGGCGGGCAGGTGCTACCCGTCGTCGCGTAACCCGGCGCATGGTGCTCGCGACGCCATCTTGACCATCGGTAACCACCATCGACCTGCACCGGTCCTCCTCGACCGGCGAGAAGGCATCGATCTCCCCGGACACGACTCGTTTGGCCCGGTCGAGCGGGACCGACCGCTCGAAGACTGGCTTGGTTCGCTGTGGTCGGGCATGGTGATCCTGCGTCCGACGCTTGAGGGGATCATGGGGGAGCCCAGAGCAAGTCGCCATCTCGAGCCCGGAGAGCTCTCGAAGATCGGCAGAGAGCTCGGGATTCTCTACGAGGTCCCCGCGGCGCGGTGGCGGCGGATGGCCACGCGATACCCCGGGACAGG
>JABDMN010000110.1 GCA_013001485.1 Acidimicrobiia bacterium | reverse complement strand
GACCGGGCCAACGCCGATTACATGGGGATGCTGGCAACAGTGATCAATGCCCTGGCGCTTCGCGATGGCATCGAGAAGGCGGGCTCGGAATGCCGGGTACAGACGTCGCTCACCATTCAGGAAGTCGCCGAGCCGTTCATCCGCCTGCGAGCCATCCGTCACCTTGAAAAGGGTCGGGTCGTTGTGCTTGCGGGGGGCACCGGCAACCCGTATTTCACGACAGACACGACTGCAGCGCTGCGCGCGGCAGAGCTTGGAGCGGCGGCGGTGCTGAAGGCGACCAAGGTGAACGGCGTCTACAGCGCCGATCCAATGACCGACCCCGAGGCTGAATTGTTGGAAGATCTGACCTATATGGAGGTGTTGTCCAGGGGTCTCAAGGTGATGGACTCGACTGCCATTACCATGTGCAACGACAACGACCTGCCGATCCGGGTGTTCAGCATCGTGGAGCCGGGCAACATTGCTGCGGCGGTACGAGGCGACGCTATCGGCACAATCGTGCACTGAGGCTCGAGACTGGAGAGCCAGGATGATGGAAGAGCTACTCGACGACGCCAAGACCAAGATGGATCAAGCGATCGTCCACACACAGGACGAGTTCGCCACGGTTCGAACTGGTCGCGCCAACCCGGGCCTTCTGCACCGGGTCACTGTCGACTACTACGGCACGCAGACCCCACTGCAGCAGCTGGCCGGCTTCTCGGTCCCTGAGCCTCGTCTCTTGGTGGTGAACCCGTACGACCAGTCGGCCATCGGTGAGATCGAGAAGGCCATCCAGAAAGCCGACCTTGGTCTCACTCCGTCGAACGACGGACATGTGATCAGGCTTGCGTTCCCTGAGCTGACGGAGGATCGCCGCAAGGAGCTCATCAAGGTCGCCCGGCATCTCGCCGAGGAGGGCCGCGTCGCCGTCCGCAACGTGCGACGCCACACGAAAGACTCACTCGAAGCCCTCGAAGGTGATATATCAGAGGACGACATTCGAAGGGCCGAGAAGGAGCTCCAGGACTACACCGACGATGCGGTCCACCGCCTCGACGAGTTGCTGGAGCACAAGGAGGCAGAGCTCCTCGAGGTCTGACCTCAACACTGACACCGCGCGCTGGCGGTAGGAGGCAAATTGAGCCGTAGGGGAGATGGCGGGGACTACCGGCCGCATCCTGGCGATCCGTGGCATCCTGATTGGAGCCCCGAGAGCGACGCCGAGGCCGAGTCATACATTCCGGAATCGCTCGAAGAGACCGCCGAGCAGCCTGGGCTGCTTGGGCGCATGTTCGGGCGCGGAACGGACGATTCAGCTCTTCAGGAGTTGTATGGCTCGTTGGGTCCCGACGCGGTCGAGGGGACCGATGAGGTCGAAGAAGAGCCCCCAGTCGCTGCCGAAGCGACGGCTGTCGAGGAGACCGATTCCGATGTGGTCGATGAGACCGTCGCTGCTGAGGATGAACCATCACTCGATGCGGTAGAGGCGGCTGGCGCCGTCGATTCCGCAGTCGCTGAGGACACGGCCCCCGTGGCCGAGGCCACCGCGGTCACTGGTGTTCCGCAAGTCGATTTCACAGATGACGCGGCCACTGTCGCGTCCGAGAGTTGGGTCGCCTTCGACGTGCCCGACCACGAGGCCCGACGCGCCGAAGAGGCTCGGATTGCTGAAGAGGCCCGGCTGGCTGAGGAGGCTCGGGTTGCTGAGGAGGCTCGTCTGGCTGAAGAGGCGGCGCGTGCCGAAGCGGCACTTGCTGAGCAGGCTGAGGAAGCCCGGCTGGCTGAGGAAGCTCGGGTTGCTGAGGAGGCTCGGGTTGCTGAGCAGGCTGAGCAGGCTGAGGAGGCTCGTCTGGCTGAGGAGGCCCGGCTGGCTGAGGAGGCCCGGCTGTCTGAGGAGGCTCGGGTTGCCGAGGAAGCCCGTCTGGCCGAAGAGGCTCGGGTAGCTGAGGAAGCTCGTCTGGCCGAAGACGCCCGTCTGGCTGAAGAGGCGGCGCGTGCCGAAGCAGCGGGTGCCGAAGCAGCACTTGCTGAGCAGGCTGAAGAGGCCCGTCTGGCTGAGGAAGCCCTTGCCGCTGTCGAGGTCGAGACCGAGCAGGCTGACATCGATGAGGAGACCGCAGCAGCCGAAGCGGCAGTCGTCGCCGAGCGTGAACGCGTCGCTGAAGAGGATCGTGCTGCCAGGGAGCGAGCTGAGGCTGAGAGGGCGTGGCAGGAGAAGGAAGACCGCCTCGCTCAGGAACGCGCTGATGTCGAACGCCGCCGACTCGAGGAAGAAGACCAACTCGCCAGGGCGCGTGCCGCCGAGGAGCGAAAGGTTCGTGACCAGGAGCGTGAAACGCTTCGCTTGGGTGCCGCCGAAGCGGCCGCACTTGCCGCCCTTTCCGATGCTCCGCGCATCGAGGCGGAACGCGTGCAAGCTGCGGCTGCGGCCGACGCCAGACTTGCCGCGGAGGCTGAGATCGCAGCCGCGATTACACAGGTCGATGAATGGCAGCCCGCCGCCGTGGCCTCCGAAGCTGACGTCGTCGAAGTCGATGACGCTGTGGTGGACGAACAGACTGTTGTGGCGGCGTCCGAAGAGGTCGCTGCCGATGACGTTGTGGTGGAGGAGCCGGTCACCGTCGCGGTTTCCGAGGTCGGGGACGAGGCCGAGCCCGAAGCTCCCGAGGTCAGCGAGGACGCGCCTGAGGACGACGCCGATGTCGTCCCGCTGTTCCCGGACGAGGACGAGGCAGAGGACGAGGACGAGGAGCAGAGTCCCGAGGCCGCCGAAGACGAGACACCGGAGATCGCGGCACTTATCGATCTTGGTGAAGAGGAAGAACCCGCAGCGGCAGCCGTCGCCGCGGTCGATTCCGAGGATGCCGACGAGCACTGGTGGGATGACGTCGTCGACCTGACTGAGGTGGAGGCAGCTGAGGCTGAGGAGGCGGTCGCTGAGATCACTGCGGAGCTCGAGCAGGCGGACACTGAACGCGCCGTCGCTGCTACCGCTGCAGCTACCGATGTCGTCGACGCCGAACTGGTCGTCACAGAGGTCGACGAGTTGGGCAACAAGATCGAGATCGTTGCCGCCCCTGCGCCCAAGCGCCGTTGGTGGCAGCGGGTGTTGCGCCGGACGCCGGTCGCCGTTGCAGCGGGGGCCGCTGGGGATCGACCGGGAGATGAGATCGACGAATTCCTCGCGGTCGACGAGGAAGGCGAGTTCGTCGACCTCGGCGAGGAAGAGGAGCGCGGAGTTGCCGACGCTTCCTCCGGAATCCCGTTTGAGTCCGACGACGACACGGGGGAGCACTGGGCACTTCTCGAGGAGGGTCCTCAAGCCGAAGCCGAGCCCGAGGCCACGACTCAAGAGGAACTGGACTTCGCCCCTGTCGCCGAGACCTCAGTTGAGCCGCCTGCCGATGAGGACGAGGACTGGCTGCCGCTCGATGCCGATGCTGAAGAGTCCGATGAGGCTGATGTCGAGGACGCCGTTGTGGTCGAGACCGAATCGACCGACGAGTTCGAGGGCGCTGCGGGCGATGAGCCTGTTGGAGCCGTCCTCGATGAGGTGGACGAGGTCGATGAGGTGGACGAGGTCGGAGACGTCGAGGACGTCGATGAATTCGAGGAGATCGACGACGATCTCGGGTTCCCGTTTGTTGCCCTCGACGAGGCAGCCGATGTCGATGAGGCCATGGATGACGAAGCCGTCGAGGTGGAAGCCGAGACCGGCGATGTCGTAGGTGACGTTGTCGACGCCGACGCGGCCGATGATGACGAGACCGAGGACGACGACGGCGGAGATGACGATCTCGACGCTGCCGCTGCCGAGGAAGTGGACCTCGATATTGATGAGCTCCTATCGGAGGACGAATGGTTCGACGCGGCTCCCGCTGCTGCCGCGGTGACCACCGACGAGTCTTCGCTCGAGGATGAGTGGGAGCTCGGCGATTGGGACCCAAGTCAGCCGGTTCCCGAGATGGAGTCGTTCACCGAACAGACCTATCTCAAGGCATCGACTCGCGAGCACACCGGCCTCGCCGAGGCCATCACCGAGGCCAACCTTGGCGATGAGCCCGAGAAGCTTGCTCTGTCTGCCCAGATTCCAGGCATCGAGTCCGGCGTCGTCGGGCTCGAAGACGTCGTCGAGGCCCACACCGGCGAATCGGCCGTAGCCGTCGCCGAGCCTGCGTCGTCAGACCTTCCGCTTCGCATCGTCACTGCTCTGCTGCTTCTCGGTGCGGTGGCGGCTGCCGTCTGGTGGGGAGCTGTCGGGCTCGGTCTCCTGGTCGTCGCGATCTTGATGCTCGCCGCCGGAGAGTTCGGTCTGGTTTTGCAGCGAGGCGGTTTTCATCCCCTCACCCTCGTGGCGCTGGCCGCGACTCTTCTTGGGCTGATAGGAGCATGGCTGGGCGGACTCCATTGGATTCCGGTGGCTTTGGCCGTCGCTGCCATCGTGATCTTCGTGGTGTATGCCCTGGTGCCGGATCGGTCCGAGCCGCTCGTGAACGCCGCACTGACCATGGCCATCGTTTCCTGGATCGCTGGCTTTGGCGGATTTGCGATGGTCATGCTGGAGGCCGACGACTTCAGATGGCTGTTGCTCGCCGTTATCGGCATTACGGCCGTGATGGACGTGGCGCAGTACTTCGGGGGCAGGGCGTTTGGCAGACGGAAGCTGGCGCCGGTCGTATCACCGTCGAAGACCGTCGAAGGTCTGGTAGTCGGCGTCATCGCCGCCATCGTCGCCGGCCTCGTTCTTGCGTGGCTGCCGGGCCCATTCAGTGTGACGACTGGCCTTGTCCTGGGCGTAGCCATTGCCGCCTTCGCTCCCGTCGGCGACCTGGCAGTGTCTTCGCTCAAGCGGTCGCTGTCGGTGAAGGACATGGGCACGGTCCTGCCCGGCCACGGCGGAATCCTCGACCGTATCGACGCCATGCTGTTTGCGTTCCCTGCTGCATGGGTCGTTTTTGCCGCTGCGGGGCTGGTGGTCTGAAGCCCCTGGTCATCCTGGGGTGTACCGGCTCGATCGGGAGCCAGGCACTCGAGGTTGCGGCATCGCTCGATCTGCCCGTGGTCGGCTTGGCAGCAGGTTCGGTGTCGGAGAGGTTCATCGGTGTCGCCGATCAATACCCCGAGGCAGCGCTGGCGGTGGCGTCCGCTACCGAGTCCATACCCGCCCGCCTCGGCTCACGCGTCGCGATTGGCCCCGAGGCCGTGGCCGAGCTCGCCGGGATCACCGGAACCACGGTGCTCAACGCGATCGTGGGCGCCGCCGGTCTCCGCTCTTCGGTCGAAGCGCTGGAGGCAGGCAATCGCCTCGCGCTCGCCAACAAGGAGAGCCTTGTCGCAGGTGGCCCGGTTGTCATGGGCGCCATCCAGGGGAGTGCCGAACTGATCCCAGTCGACTCAGAGCACGCCGCCATCTGGCAGCTCACCATCGATAGTGGCGATTCGGTGAGACGCATCATTCTCACCGCATCTGGAGGACCATTCCGCCAGCTCGATTCGCTGGACTCGGTCACGGTCGACGATGCGCTCACCCACCCCACCTGGGACATGGGCCCCCGCATCACAATCGACTCGGCAACCTTGATGAACAAGGCTTTCGAAGTGATCGAAGCCCATTTCCTGTTCGGAATCGACTTCGAGGACATCGACGTCGTCGTGCATCCGCAGAGCATCGTCCACTCGATGGTCGAGTTCACTGACGGCACGATCGAAGCCGTACTGGGCCCACCCGACATGAAGGTCCCAATTCGGCAAGCGATCACCTGGCCCGAACGAGTCGACCCGCAACCCGCCACCTGGTCGCCCGCCGGCACGACGCTCGATTTCGAGGAGCCAAACCGCGCCTTGTTCCCGGGTCTCGACCTCGGGTACCAGGCCGGCCGAGCCGGAGGCACCGCTCCCGCCGTCCTCAACGCAGCCGACGAGGTTGCAGTGAGCGCGTTCCTCGATGGCCGGATCGGCTTCTCCGAGATCACCGAAGTCGTCTCAGAGGCGCTCGATCGGTTTGATCATCGCTCGATCTCGACGGTCGAGGACGTGGTGGAGGCAGATACCGAGGCTCGCCAAACCGCCTCGGAAGTCATCCAGACCCGGTCCGCCTGAGAGGTGGGGCGGGATACGTCGGTGTGTCCCGTATCCTCACGCATCGATGAGTGAGTTTCTGAGCGGCTTCGCCGCTGTCTTCGCCGTGATCCTGGTCGTGGTCATCCACGAGGGAGGTCACTTCGCGGCCGCCAAGGCGTTCGGGATGAAGGCCACCGAAGCCTTCTTTGGATTCGGCCCGAGGATCTGGTCGACCCAGCGAGGGGAGACCGAGTACGGAATCAAGGCATTCCCGCTCGGCGGATACGTGCGTGTCGTCGGGATGAATCCCCTCGAAGAGGTAGATCCGGTCGACGAGCATCGCACATACCGGGCGGCGCCGTTCTGGAAGAAGACCGTTGTCGTCCTCGCTGGCATTGCGTCTCACTTCGTCATCGCATTCTTCATCCTTTACACCGTGTTTGCTTTCGTCGGGACCCCTGATGCCGACCTGCCGACGACCGAGGTCGCCGCCGTCACCCAGCAGATCGGGAGTGGCCCGGACGCGATTTCGACCCCGGCGGCCACGGCGGGGATCGAGCCAGGAGACCGCCTGGTCGAGTTCGCCGGCGTTCCCATCACTACCTGGGATGCCTTCCGCGCCGAAGCCCGTTCGCGACCGGGCGAGGCCGTGTTGGTCGTGTACGAGCGAGATGGCGCCCTCATCAGCGCCGAGGTGGAGTTGGCGACCACGACATCGGGTGGCGAGTCAATCGGTTTCTTCGGCGTCTCGCCGAACTTCGAGACCACCACCAGCGGCATCTTCGGGTCGGTCGGCGCAGCGGGCGCCGAGGTGGGTGAGCTGACCTTGCGATCCTTCGAAGGCCTCGGTGGCCTGGTTGTTGGCGTGTGGAACGTGTTCACGTCCCTGTTCACCGGGGACACGGCCACGATCCAGGACAACCGACCGGTCAGCCTCATCGGCATCGCCGCCATCGGGCAGCAGACGGCTGAGGTTGGTTTGTGGCTCTATCTCGAGCTGATCGCCTGGGTGACGATCTTCCTCGGCGTCGTGAATGTGATCCCGCTCTATCCGCTTGATGGCGGCCACTTCGCCCTTGCGCTGTACGAGAGGGTCGTGGGCAGGACAGCCGATGTCCGCAAGCTCGTGCCCGTCGCTGCTGCCGTGATCCTGTTCATGCTGGTCATCGGGGTTCTCGGCCTGTATCTCGACATCGTCGACCCCATCCAGCTGCAATGAGCGTGCCTCGGCGCGCCACACGCCAGATCTCGGTGGGTGGCGTCCCCGTCGGCGGCGATGCTCCTATCAGCGTCCAGTCGATGACCACGACGAAGACGGCCGACGTCGATGGCACTCTCGCCCAGGTGTACGCGTTGGCAGGCGCCGGAGCCGACCTGGTGCGCATCACCTGCAATGACATCGAGGCTGCGGAGGGGCTCGCCGAGATAGTCCCGCGCTCCCCGGTCCCGATCATCGCCGACATCCACTTCCAGTACCGGCTGGCCCTGGCGGCACTCGAGGCCGGCGTGGCAGGTCTCCGGCTCAACCCCGGGAACATCCGCAACGAGGACCACATCAAGACGGTGGCACGAGCCGCTTCGGATGCCGGGGTGCCGATTCGGGTGGGCGTCAACGCCGGCTCGCTGGACAAGGACCTCCTCGCCGAGCACGGAGGTCCGGTGCCCGAAGCGCTGGTGGCTTCGGCGCTCAAGGAGATTCGGTATCTCGAGGAAGTCGACTTCACCGACATCAAGATCTCTGTGAAGCACTCCCACGTGCCGTCGATGGTGGACTCA
>JABDMN010000294.1 GCA_013001485.1 Acidimicrobiia bacterium | reverse complement strand
TCCGTTCACGTTCACGATCCGCGACCTCATCCACAAGACGGCGGGCAAACAGGTGGCCCGCACCATCATCATCGCCGCCGCGGCGATCAACCTGTTCATGGCTGGTCTGTTCTGGCTGGTCGACGCGCTTCCCAACGACGTGACCGCCGGTGTTCCCACCGAGATGTTCGGCGACGTGCTCGCACCGGTCTGGCGCATCGTGTTCGCCTCCATCATCGCCGAGGTCATCTCCGAGCTCACAGACACCGAGATCTATTCGCGCTGGGTCGAGCGGTTCGGAGCGCGCCATCAGTGGGGTCGGGTGCTCGCCTCCAACGCCGTTGCCATTCCCATCGACTCCGTGATCTTCGCCGTCATCGCCTTCGCCGGTGTCCTGTCTGGCAATGCGGTGGTCGAGATCATCGTCACCAACATCGTCGTGAAGGGAATCGTCACCATCATCTCCATCCCCTGGATCTACGCGGTGAGACCGGACCGAGTCGTGGAGGACGGCTGATGCACATCACCGCCGAAACTCTTCTCGACGCGCTCCGCTCCCAGGGCATGCGGATCACCGACGCCCGCGTCCAGATCTGTGAGGAGATCGCCGCCCGTCACGCCGAGCACCTGACGGCCGCCTCGATCAGCACAGGGGTCGAGGCGAACGAATCGACCGTGTACCGAACCCTCGAGGTCCTCGAGGAGGCCGGCATCGTCGAGCACAGTCACATGGGCCATGGGCCCGCGGTGTACCACCTGGCCGACGACGCCGAGCACCATCACCTCGTCTGCGAACGGTGCGGGCGGGCCGAAGCCCTGCCGGCGGCGGCCTACGAGGCGCTCGTTGCGGGCATCACCGCCGAGACGGGATTCGTGCCGTCATCCCGCCACTTCGCCATGACCGGGCTGTGCAAGGAGTGCCGGGCAACAAACGCTTGATCGCAGGGCTCCGGACGCCGATACTCTTGTTGCAAGCGACTTGCAACAAGAGGCACGGATGCACATCCCCGACGGGTTCATCAATGGAGCCACCTCCGCTGCAGCAGGGGTGATCGCCGCCGGCGGCGTCGGCGTGTCCCTGCGGCGGGCGGGCCGGTTCCTCCAGGACAAGCGGATACCCCTCACCGGCCTCGTCGCCGCATTCGTCTTCGTGCTCCAGATGCTCAACTTCCCGGTCGCCGCGGGAACCAGCGGCCACCTGCTCGGTGGAGCACTCGCCGTGATCCTGGTCGGGCCCTGGCTCGGCATCACCGCCGTTGCCGTGGTGGTGATCGTCCAGGCGTTCCTCTTCGCCGACGGTGGTGTCAGTGCTCTCGGCCTCAACGTCCTCAACATGGCGATTCTCACCGGGCTCACCGGCTGGGCGGTCTTCCGGGGGCTCGCCCGGGTGCTTCCCCGTCGCTGGCCAACGGTGATCGTGGCGACCTTCGCTGCGGGGCTCGCTTCAGTGGTCGCCTCGGCCACCGGGTTCGTCATCCAGTACGGAGTCGGCGGGTCGGGCGGCATCGACGTGGACACCGTGTTCGGGGCGATGGTGGGCGTGCACTTCGTCATCGGCATCGGTGAGGGCCTCATCTCGGCCACCGTGGTAGGAGCCGTCGCCGCCTCGAGACCAGATCTCATCACCGGGACCGCCGACCTCGACATCCAGGGCGGCAAGACGTCCATGTCGGGACGCAGCATCACTGGTTTCGTCGTTGCCGCAGTCGCCATCGGGCTGGTTCTCGCCTTCGTCGTCGCCCCCCTCGCCAGCTCCGCGCCCGATGGGCTCGAGCGAGTCGCGGAAGACCTCGGATTCGCCGACACCGCCACAGACAGCGCAGTCTCCGACTCACCGCTGGCCGATTACGAGGTCGGTGGCGGGGGCGGCACAGGGCTCGCCGGGGTGATCGGAGCCGCGGTGACCCTGCTCGTGGGCATCGGCGGCCTGACGTTGTGGCGGCGAGCTCAACACCGTCGTCGCGAGCACAGCGAAACACCGGCATGAGCGGCCCCGCCCACGCCCACGCCCTTTTCGTCCATGGCCACAGCGCGGTGCACGGGATCCCCGCCCACGTGAAACTCATCGCCCTCGTGGTGTTCATCACCGCAGTCGTGCTCACTCCCCGGGACGCGTTCTGGGCCTTTGCCGTGCTCGCCCTCTTGCTGGGCGTCGGTGTCGTCGCTGCCGAGCTGCCGATGAAGCTGGTGGCGCGCCGGATGCTGGTCGAGGTGCCGTTCGTGTTGTTTGCGGTCGCCTTGCCCTTCCTGGGCGGCGGCGAGCGGGTGGACGTGCTCGGCATCGCGTTGTCTGAGGAGGGTCTGTGGGCCGCCTGGACCATCCTCGCCAAGGCGACACTGGGTGTGGGTGCCTCCGTGCTGTTGTCGGCGACGACCGAAGTGCCGCAGATCCTCGCCGGGATGCAGCGGTTGCGGGTTCCCCGGGTCCTCACCGCCATCACCGGGTTCATGGTGCGCTACCTCGACGTGATCACCGGCGAGCTGAGTCGCCGGCGGATCGCCATGGCGTCGCGAGGCCACGAGGCCCGCTGGCTATGGCAGGGCGAGAGCCTGGCTGCTTCGGCGGCGTCGCTGTTCGTGCGTTCCTACGAACGGGGCGAGCGGGTTCATCACGCGATGGTGGCCCGCGGTTATTCCGGCGAGATGCCGACCACCACCCCAACCCAGCCTGTCGACCCGGCACAGTGGATCCGGGGCCTCGGCGTGTCGATGGCCGCACTGGCAGTAGCTGTTGTGGCGGTGATCCTGTGAGCACTCCCGCACTCGCCGTCGACGGGGTCTCGTTCGCCTACCCCGATGGCCACGTCGCCCTCCACGACATCTCGTTTCACATCCACCCCGGCGAACGGGTCGCTCTGCTTGGCCCCAACGGCGCAGGCAAGACCACGCTCGTGCTCCACCTCAACGGCATCCACCACCCCGACACCGGCACGGTGCGGGTTGCCGGCCTCGAGTTGACCGACGAGTCGGTGCGGGAGATCCGGCGTCGCACCGGGATCGTGTTCCAGGACCCCGACGATCAGCTGTTCATGCCCACCGTGCGTGAAGACGTTGCGTTTGGGCCGGCGAACTTCGGAGTAGAGGGAGCGGAGCTCGACGCCACCGTTGTCGGCGCTCTGGAAGCCGTGGGGATGGAAGGCGTCATCGACCGGCCGCCGCATCACCTCAGCTTCGGACAGCGGCGCCGGGTGGCGATCGCAACCGTGCTGGCGATGGGCCCCGAGATCCTGGTGCTCGACGAGCCGACCTCGAACCTCGACCCGGCCAGCCGTCGCGAGCTACACGAGCTGCTCGACGACCTCGCCATCACCCAGCTGGTGGTCACCCATGACCTTCCGTTCGCGCTGGCGGCATGTCGGCGCTCGATCATCATCGACGAGGGCCGACTCGTCGCCGACGGACCGACCATCGAGCTGTTCTCAGATGCAGAGTTGCTGGCCCGGCACCGTCTCGAGCTGCCGGCAGGCTTCGACCCGTCGCTGGTCCAGCTCCCCGAGAACTGAG
>JABDMN010000223.1 GCA_013001485.1 Acidimicrobiia bacterium | reverse complement strand
CCCGTTGGGGCGTGACGACCGGCTTGCTCGACATGGCAAAGGTGGGCGTTCCGGCCCTGATCTGGGTGCTGCTCTACCCGGATACGCCTGCGTATGGACTGATCTCGGGTGTCGCCGGGCACCTGGGACACGTTTTCCCCCTCTATCACCGGTTCGTGGGAGGTCGTGGCGAGTCTGCGGTCTACGGCGTGGTCCTGCTACTCGACCCTCTGGGGGCTCTGGTGACGACCCTTGCCGGGGCGGTTCTCGGATTGGTGGTCGGGCACATCCTGATCTTCCGGTGGGCGGGCCTGGTGCTGCTGATCCCGTGGATGGCGTGGTGGCACGACGACCCGGCCTATGTGTTGTACATGGTCGCCGCAAACGCCATCTACTGGACGTCGATGATCCCCGAGCTGCGGCAATACGTTCAGTTGCTGAAGGATGGCGCACCCATGACCCAGGAGGAGATTGCCGGCAGTTTCGCCATGGGAGAGGGCCTAGGCCGAACCATGGACCGATACAGCTTGTTGGCGTGGTGGGAGAACCGGAAGGCCGACGCTTGAACTGCATGTGCGGCTCGGTGCGGTCGGCTCAGGCGAGCTGACCGGTAGCGTTGGCGTATGGCTGAGCTGAAGACCCGCAAACACGAAGGTGACGTCGACGCCTTTCTCGACGCTGTCGAGGACGACCAGAAGCGTGAAGACGCTCACGACATCCGCAAGCTGATGGCCGAGATCACCGGCGATCGGGGCTCGATGTGGGGCCCCAGCATCGTCGGTTTCGGCAGTCACCGGTACACCTACGCCAACGGCAAAGAGAACGAATGGTTCAAGGTGGGGTTCTCGCCCCGCAAGCAGAACCTGACCCTCTACATCATGGATGGGTTCGAGGAGTACGCACCTCTGCTCGAGAACCTGGGCAAGCACAGCACTGGCAAGTCGTGCCTCTACATCAAGCGGCTGTCGGACATCGACCATGGAGTGCTCGAGGATCTCGTTCGCGCCTCCGTGCGCCACCTGGCCTCCGAATGACCACAACCGACGTTCGGCAACCGGGTGCGCTCGAACGAGCGCTTGTGATCCTCGGGGTCCTCATCGCAGCGCTGTGGGTCATCGAAATCGTCGACTCGATCGCCTTTGAGGACGGTCTCGAACGTCACGGAATCCGCCCCCGGGCATGGTCAGGTCTCGACGGTGTGGTCTGGGCGCCGTTTCTCCACGGGACGTTTGGACACCTCATCTCGAACACCGTGCCGCTGCTCATCCTCGGGGGTCTGGTCATGACGTCGGGCGCTGTCCGTTGGCTCCAGGTGACCGCGATCGTGGCCCTCGTCGGAGGGCTTCTCACCTGGCTCTTTGCCTTCTCCGGTGACTCGGTCCACATCGGAGCCAGCGGAGTGATCTTCGGCTACATCGGCTACCTGCTGGCCTCGGCTTTCTTCGAGCGCAGCTTTCGTGCCGTCGTCCTCGCCGTCATCGTCGGGGTGATCTACGGCGGTGGTTTGATAGTTGGATTCCTGCCTCGCCCCGGCATCTCTTGGGAGGGGCATCTCTTTGGATTCCTCGCCGGGGTGGCTGCGGCGTGGGCCTTTGGAAGGCGAGGCGCGAGCGCCAGCGAAATCTGAGTTCGCTCGTCCGGTTCAGCTCCCAGCAGTCCCCGGAGTGGCACCTTCGGATCCTTTTGATGAGTGACTGCCGAGCTGTGCACGTCCCTTGAAGGAATTCTGCAGGCAGGTCGCACGTCGGGTACCTCAATCGTTACGAGTTCTTGTCGAGCCGCGTTGCGCACACTGGTCGTGAAGAGGAAGGGAGGAGCGATGACCCTCTTGAAGGATCGGGAAAAGCTGCTCGAAGCAACAAGGACAACCACGGAGGTTGAGCCGCGTCCACTGGTCATTGAGCCGTTGCGGTCCCCCGTGCGCTGGATCCAGTGGATGGCCGTTCTCGTCATGGCAGCTGTCGTGGCGGTGGGTGCCGTCTGGTTCGCCCAGCGGGGTGGGGAAGATGCCGCCTCAGAGATGGCCGCCAGCTATGTCGTGACCGAGGACTGCTCGTACTTTGTGCCTGGTACCGGATGCGTGTGGGGACAGCAGTTGAACCAAATCGACATGGTTCCCAGCTTCGTCTCCACTCCTGACTGTGCTTACTTCGTGCCTGGCACCGGATGCGTGTCGGGTAGCCATCCGATCGCCATGCCGTCGGGAATCACCTCGACAGCAACCTGCGAGTACTTCGTTCCGGGCACCGGGTGTGTGTGGGGGAGTGGCCAAGTTATGACGCCGAGCTTCGTGTCGACCGACAGCTGCGCCTACTTCGTCCCCGGCACCGGTTGTGTCTGGGACGCATAGCGGCCGGCAGCCGAACGAGAACCGATGAAGGAGGCCGGCTCTCCCCCCAAAGGGCCTCCTTCGTCGTGAATGGTTGGTTTAAGACCGGGAACCAACGATCGTTGTGGAGAGTTGATACCCCCAATGCCTTCCACGATCCCCCGCCGGCTCGGCGCTGCGGCCGGCGCCGTCTCCGCCGCCATCTCGCTCGCCGTGGGCGAGCTGATCGCCAGCTGGCTCTTCGACGCGCCATCGCTGGTTGTGGCTGTTGGGGATTGGGTGATCGATGCCGCGCCCCCCGTTGTCAAAGACTGGGCTATCGCGGCGCTGGGCACGGCCGACAAACCTGCGCTCGTCATCGGGATCACCGTGTTCTCGCTCATCTTTGGTGCGATTCTCGGCATTGCGTCTCGCGTTGAGCTGCGGGTTGGCATCGGTGGGTTCCTGGCATTCGGTGTCATCGGGCTGCTCGCCGGGTTGCGCAGTCCGCTGGCCTCCACCGTCCCCACCGTCTTCTCTGTCGTGGTTTCGGTCTCGGCAGGAATCGGCACCCTGGTGTGGCTCACCCGTAACCTGCGCCGCGTCGAGGAAGCCGACGATATCGATGTCGCCCGCCGCGCCTTCGTGGGAGCGGTTGGAGGTATCGCCGCCCTCGCCGCCGCCACTGTCGTCCTGGGCCGAGCCCTGGCGGGAAGGGTGCAGGAAGCCGTCACGTCGCGTCTCGAGGTTGTGCTGCCAAGTCGAGTCGACGCCGCTCCGTCAATTCCTGCCGGCGCCGAACTGCGCGCCTCCGACCCGTTACTCGATGAGCTTTCGCAGCTGGTGACGTCGAACACGGATTTCTACCGAATCGACACGGCACTCATGGTTCCCCGAGTCGACCTCGAATCCTGGACCCTCAAGGTCAACGGG
>JABDMN010000217.1 GCA_013001485.1 Acidimicrobiia bacterium | reverse complement strand
GCCTTGACGTACGCCATTTCGAACGAACCTTCATCGAAGGTCATCGAGAAGCCGACGAACTCGTCGGGCTCGCCCTCCTTGGTGACCCAGTCGTTCAGGGTCACAGCCACCCCGTCGACAGCAAGAGTCACCCCCTCGACGCCTATGACGTCGCTGTCGAACTTGACATTGCCGTCGAAGCCGTCGCAGGAGGCTATGTGTCCCCCTGCCGATGCCGCACCCGCTACCACGAACACCATCAGCCCGACCAAAACCAGTGCCAGACCACGTCGTCTCATTACGCAAACCTCCAGGGAAGAACTCTCTCGACTACTGAGAGTAGCACAAATGACCACTCTCTGTCAACCCATAGTGACTAGCCACTACGCAGAGTCAGAGAAAGGGGGTCCGCTAGGGACCCCCCTCTTCTGCCATACCTATGTGCGGATATCAGCCGTCCTGATCACCAACGGCACCACAGTCGTCCAGGGACGTGGCCGGGAACAGATCGGCACCATCCTTGTGAATCTCGTGGCCACGTCCGTTCGTTGCAGCAAGGTCGACCGTTACTAGGACCCACGGGTTCCTCTTGGAGTTCGTTGCGTGGCAAACGGTGACCTTGTGCTCACCGGCGTCGTCGCGTGGCGTTGCCGATGCCGAGCCTGCAAGCGACAGGACGAGCAGCGCGGTGGCCATGACTGCGATCAATCGACGCATGAGATACCTACCTCCTTGGGGGATGATTACCACGGAGAGTAGTCACCACATCCCTCGGCGTGAAGGGTCATACCCTTAGAGCCCGAGACGACTAGACATCGCGACTGGACATAGGTTGCTTTCCATGCTACCTTGCAGTAACAGATAGTAGGCATTGCAAGGGAAGATGGAACGCAGCTCACAGATGCTGAAGGGAGTACTGGACATGTGCCTGCTCGCCCTCATCGCCGAGGAGCCCAGTTATGGGTACGAGATGGTGTCCAAACTCCAGGCACGCGGGCTGGAACTGGTCAGCGAGGGATCGATCTATCCCCTGCTGTCCCGACTGCAGAGGAATCACCTCGTCGAGTCGTACCTCGAGGAGTCAGCGGGAGGACCGCCCCGCAAGTACTACCGCGTCGCCGCAGCCGGAAAGGCCAGACTGGCCGAGTGGACCGACGATTGGCAGAAGCTCGCCACCAGCGTCGACCAGGTCATCAAGGGAGCCCGGAAGTGACAGATATATCCGACATTCTCGAGGCCTGTGAGACCTACTGGTCTTCGACCCGGGTTCCGACACGTGCGGTTGGTGAGATGCGGGGGGAGCTGGAGAGTCACCTCGTCGAGGCAGCAGCGTCCGGGAAGTCTCCCGAAGAGGTCGTCGGCGATGACCTGGCGGCGTTCGCAGAGGATTGGGCACGCGTCTACCGCAGACCGGAGAGCCCCGAGACATGGGAGCGGATGCAGCGAGCCCGCCGACGTGGCATATCTGCGCTGTGGCTGGTCGTCGCCGGCGCCGTCCTTGGAGTTGTATTACTAGGAGCATTTGGACCAAAGGAGACGAACGTGGACAACGAAATCTGGAGATGGATATGGGTAGGAGCCTCCGTGGTGCTCGGGGTCGGCGAGATGGTGACTGCAGGGCTGTTCCTGCTGCCGTTCGCCGCCGGCGCTGTGGCCGCTGCCGTCCTGGCGTTCTTCAACGTCAACGTCGCCATCCAGCTGATCGTGTTCGTTGTCGCCTCCCTCGGTGCGCTCGTGTTTCTCCAACGGTTTGCCCACAAGGAAGGTGAACTCGCCCCGGTAGGCGCCAAGCGCTACGTCGACGCCACTGGCACAGTCATCGAGCGGATCAACCGTCTCGACGGATCCGGTCGGGTTCGTGTGGAGACCGAGCTGTGGCGGGCCACCACCGACCTCAATGAAGACATCGAGGTCGGCGTCGAGGTCAGCGTCGTCGACGTTCGTGGCGCCCGGCTCGTCGTAGAACCCCTCGATCAGTAGTTTCGAGAACAGAGAGAAGAGAGGACCACAAACATGGAAGCAGCTGCGTTCATCGTCATTGCGGTGATCGTCCTGATCGTCGTCTATGTAGCCCTTGGGCTCAAGATCGTGCGTCAGTACGAACAAGGCCTGGTGGAGCGGTTCGGTAAGTACCGGCAACCGACCCTCGACCCTGGCCTCCACCTGATCATCCCGCTCATCGACCGGCTCCGTCGGGTCGACATGCGTGAGATCGTCGTCGACGTTCCTCCCCAGGAGGTCATCACCAAGGACAACGTGGTGGTGACGGTCGACGCCGTCGTCTACTACCAGGCCACCGACCCGGTGAAGCTGGTGTACAACGTCCAGAACTTCGTGCTGGCCGCCACGAAACTGGCACAAACCAACTTGAGGAACGTGGTCGGCGACCTCGACCTCGACGACGCCCTGACGTCGCGCGAGACGATCAACGCCCAGCTGCGTGACATCCTCGATGAGGCCACTGACGTGTGGGGCACCAAGGTCGTCCGCGTTGAGATCCAGCGCATCGACCCGCCGGCAGACGTCACCGACGCCATGCACCGGCAGATGAAGGCCGAACGTGACCGGCGTGCTCTGGTCACCGAGGCCGAGGGTGACAAGCGGGCCGCAATCCTTCGCGCCGAGGGCGTGAAGGAATCCCGGATCCGTGAGGCAGAGGGACAGGCGCAGGCGATCAAAGAGGTCGCCGACGCTGAGAAGTTCCAGAAGCTCACGGTTGCCGAGGGTGAGGGTCAGGCGATCGAGCGTGTGTTCGCCGCCATCCACAACGGAGACCCGACGCCCGATCTCATCGCCATCAGGTATCTGGAGACGCTCAACGAGGTCGCCAACGGGAAGGCGACGAAGATCTTCCTGCCGATGGAGATGTCAGGAATCTTGAGCTCGGTCGGTGTGATCGGCGAATTGTTCAACGCCGACGGGGAGGGCAACACGCCCTCAGCCGGCTGAGCCCTCAGCCTCAACCTCGTCGTCGACGGCCGGTCCTTCGGGGCCGGCCGTCTCGCGTTCACCGCGCCTGTTCCACCAGCGCAGGGCAAGCGCTCCCCCGACAATGGCCAACACCGACACCCAGCCGTTGCGGGAGATCCCCAGCACTCGGAAGGTGGTGTCGGTGCGGAGCAGCTCCATGAGGAACCGGCCGGTGCCGTAGACCATGGCGTAGACGAAGATCAGCCCACCCTGACGCACCTTTCCTGACCGCTCGGCGAGCAGCACGATGGGCACCGTGAGCACCAGGTTCCACAGCATCTCGTAGAGGAACGTGGGGTGGAACGTCTCGAACGTGCGGAAGTCGGCGGGGCGATGGATCGAGTCGATTTCCACCGCCCAGGGAAGCGTGGAAGGTGTCCCAAACAGCTCCTGGTTGAAATAGTTGCCGAGGCGACCAATGGCCTGTGCCAGCGGGATCCCGACCGCAGCGCCGTCGGCGAACTTGGGAAGGCTGCCGTTGTGGCGACGCAAGGTCGCCCAGGCTGCGATCGCTCCAGCGATAAGACCACCAAAGAGCGCAAGGCCGCCCTCCCAGATGAAGAACATCTTGTACCACTCGCCCTCGAACCGGGCCGTGTGGGTGGTGACGTAAGCGAGACGTGCGCCGAGGAAGCCGATCCCCACCGCCCACAGCACCGTGCGTTCGACAACGGCCGGATCGCCGCCGTACCCCTCGTACCGCCGGAAGGTTGCCCAGTAGGCGACGAGCACTCCGATCCCGATGGCGATGCCGTAGTAGTGGATCTCGAGCGGGCCCAGCTCGAGAACGTTGTTCGACGGTGACGGGATCGAGGCGAGCAGGTTCACGTTTGGACGAACTCCTTGAACGCCTTCCAGGCCCGAGGGCCGTAGACCGTTCCGGGACCGCCCGTCATCAACATCGCAACCCCGATGACTTCCGCTACCTGCTCCGACGTTGCTCCCTTGCGGGCAGCACCGCGGGCATGAGATGCGATACACCCGTCACATTGAGTGCCGATCGACATCCCGAGCGCGATCAGCTCTTTGGTGAGAGCCGGCAAGGCGCCATCGTGTCCGAGGGTCTTGTGCATCTGGGCGAAGCCGGCGAACGAATCGGGGATGAGTTCGCGCAGCTCCCGGTTCTCGGTGGCCAGTTCTTTGAGCATGTCGTGGTTGTGTGCCATGGGTCGCATGCTACGGCGAGCCGAGAACTGGGCCGACGCCGCTCACTAGCGTGGCGTCATGACCCTCAAGCAACGCGCCCAAGACCAGTTCACGGCCGTCGAGTCCGATCTCCGCGACATCTCTCGCTGGATGTATGAGAACCCTGAAATCGCGTGGGAGGAGCGGGAGACATCGGCGCGTCTCGCAGCCTTCCTCACCGACAAAGGCTTCGACGTCGACTACCCGGCCTATGGGCTCGAAACGGCTTTTGCCGCTCGGACCGGCTCGGAA
>JABDMN010000211.1 GCA_013001485.1 Acidimicrobiia bacterium | reverse complement strand
TACTACTTGCCCCGGCTATCTGCCCTGGTGGGAGGTGTTGTGAGCAGACTCGATAGCGAGGTGCGCCCCACCATCGTCACTGGACTCCAGAGCTGGATGAGCCGGGCGGGAGCCGCCCTCGAAGCCGTGTCGACTGCGGAACGCGACGCCGACGCTGATGCGCTGATCGCGCTCGCAGCGGATGGTGTCGCCGACGCCGGCGAGCTTGCGAAGAAGGCGCGGGGCCGCGCCATCGAGCAATACCGCACGGCAGGACGCCCCGGAGTAGCCGCGAAACTCCGGGAGAGTTGACTGCCGGTAGCCGGTAGCCGGTAGCCGGTAGCTCGGATCAGCCTGTCCGCAGCGCCTCGGTGGGTGACATGCGGGCGGCCCTGATCGCCGGGTAGAGCCCGGCGATGGCGCCGATCAGGATGGCGGCCACGATCCCGCCGGCGATGGCGATGGGTGGCACCAGCGTCGCCCAGCCGCGCAGGTTGGCGTACACCGTGGTCACCCCGTAACCGAGGACTACTCCCCCGACGCCGCCGATCCCGGCGAGGAGCAGCGCTTCGCCGAGGAACTGCAGCGCGACATGGCGCTTGGTGGCGCCCAGCGCCCGACGAAGCCCGATCTCACTGCGTCGCTCCAGCACCGAGATGACCATGACGTTGGCGATGCCGACTCCCCCGACGAGGAGTGCCACCGCGCCAAGACCCAGGAACAGCGCGGTGAAGGCGTCATCGGCAGCTTCCCTCGCTTCGAGGGCATCGGTGGGCCGGTCGACCTCGATCTCCTCCGGGTTCTCCGGGTTGGCGGTGGCTGCCAGCACCCCCATGACGTCATCGACGAACGCAGGGTCGGCCCTGACAAGAATCGATGATGGAATGTTGTCGTGATCGAGGAAGGTCTCGGCGGCGGCGCTTCCGATCAGTGCGGCACGGTCGAGGTCGGGGTTGAGGGCGAACTCGTCGAGCACCCCGACGACGGTGAACCACTCCTCGCCGAGCCACACCAGCTGGGTCCCGTTGACGTCATCGATGCCGAGGCGCTCTGCGGCCACTGCGCCCAGCACCGTCGTCGGGTATTGCGCCGTCGCCTCGTTGAGAAAGGCGCCGTCGGCCAGCGTGCCGGCGAGCGTGTCGAGGAGGTTGAGATCCACCGCCTGGACCGTGATGCCCCCGCTTTGCCCGACCGGCACCAGATCGTTGCGGTAGACCTTGGCGTCCACCTCGCTGATCGACGAGGTCTGTTCGACGGGCCCGATCCTGGAGACCATCGCCGCCGCCTCATCGGGGAGCTGGCCGCTACCGAGGCCGATTCCTCCGCCGGCCTGCACGGTGATGAGATTGGTCCCGAGCCGGTCGAGCTGAGCAAGGAGGTCCGACTTCGACGACTCCGACAGGCCGAGCACACCGACCATTGCGGCGATCCCGATCATGATGCCCAACGCGGACAGCGTCGCCCGCAGTTTGCGGGTGCGGAGCCCGACGCTGGCGGTGCGAGCCACATCCGCGGCGTGGAGCTTGCTCGGAGACAGCGTCGTCGCCATCAGCCTGCTCCGTTGAGTCGGTCGTACTCGACCGAACCGTCCCTGAGCCCGATCGAGCGCGGGAAATGGGAGGCGATCTCCGGGTTGTGGGTGATCACGACGATCGTCGAGCCTGTCTCGTTCAAGCCCTCGATCAACTCCACGATGGCGTCGCTGGTCTTCGAGTCGAGGTTGCCGGTCGGCTCGTCGGCGAGGACGATGTCAGGCCCGCCGACCAGAGCGCGGGCGATGGCGACGCGCTGACGCTCGCCGCCCGACAGTTTCATCGCGTCGTGATCGAGTCGTTCGGACAGACCGACCCGGCGCAGCTCCTCGGCAGCAAGCTCACGGCGATCGGCGAGCGCCATGCCGGTGTACAGAAGCCCGTCGGCGACATTGTCGAGCGCGGTGTAACCGCTGAGGAGGAAGAACTGCTGGAACACGAAGCCGATGTGGCGAGACCGCAACGCCGACAGGTCACGATCGGACAACTCCGAGATGGGGTGGCCGGCAACCACCACCTCGCCCGAGGTCGGCCGGTCGAGAGTGCCCATGATGTGGAGCAGGGTCGACTTGCCGCTGCCGGACGGCCCGACGACGGCCACCAGCTCACCGCTCTCGATGTCGAAACTCACTCCACGCAGAGCACGAACCGGCGGGATGGTCGGGTAGTGCTTGGTGACGTCTGAGAGCGAGAGAACCACACCGGCCTGGCCCGACGGTGCGGCGTCGGAGCCGGGAAGCGTGGTCGTCACGGCACCACGACCCGGTCGCCCGGAGTGATGTCACCCGACTCGATCTCGACCAATCCGTCTGCGAAGAAGCCGGGGTCGACACCCACCAGCCTCGTTCCATCGGGTGTCTCGACCTCGACCGCGTATCCGCCTTCGGCGAGTGCCAGCAGTGCGGTGACCGGCACGGCGATGACGTTCTGCACCGAGTCGGTGACGATCTCGACATCCACCGGCGCCTCATCGAGCCCGGCGGCGGCGGTGTCATCGGCCAGCTCGACCGTGACTTCGAAGACGGCGGCACCCTGCTGGTTGACCGTGGCGACGCTGGCCACCTCGGTGACCGTGGCAGCGACGTCGGTTCCGTCGGGCAGCTCGACCACCACGGAGTCGCCCTCCTCGACGACGTCCTGGTCCTCGGCAGGCAGCAACAGCGTGACGACCTTCTTGGCCGACGACACGGCAAGCACCGGTCCCCCCGGGTTGGTCGCCGTACCCGGCGTGGCGAGCTGCTCGGTCACCCGAATCGACTCCGCGACGAACACGATGTCGCCCCTGCCGACGAGACCGTCGACGTCGACTTCCAGTGACGTCTCCCAGTCGGAGACCGCTGCCGTCGTTGCCGCGTCGTAGAGGCCATCCACGACAAGCGCGCCGTCGGCGTCGAAGCCGAGGGCGGCGAGATTCTGTTCGAGCTGCAGCACGTCATCCCCGGTCATCGGTGTCTCACCGGCGAGCGTCATGACGGGGGATCCGATGCCGACACTGTCCCCCACCTCGACAGCCACATCGACCACCGACGTCGGCCCCGGGATGAAGACGACCTCACCGAGGTCCACGACGCCGTCATCGGGAGCCCCGATGTCGGTCTGCCAATCCTCGACGACCGACTCTGTGGCCCCGGTGAACTCGCCGTCGACATCCATGCCGATGTCGTTGTACCCGGCGGTGTCGAGAAACGCCTCGAGCTGGAAGACGTCGTCGCCTTCGAGGTTGGTGCCGGCGTCGAAGAGGGTC
>JABDMN010000207.1 GCA_013001485.1 Acidimicrobiia bacterium | reverse complement strand
CTCCGAGCGTGGCTGCCTTGGTGGAGGCGTGCATTCGCGCAAACACGTCTGAGAATCGGAGCATCCCGACCGCTCCCAGAAGCGACAGCGCCGCCCCGGTGAGCACAGCGACGATTGCGATCACGTCGATCATGACGACACCTCCTCGATGGCGCGGGCGATGACCAGGGTCCCGATGAAGGCGACCAGGGCTACCACCACGATCACCGGGACGAATGCCGTATCTCCGGTTCGCACCACGTAGGTGCCGAGGGCTCCGGCACCGCTGAACAAGAGCGTGTCGAGGGCAACCATGCGGTCGGCGAGGCTCGGGCCGCGCCACAAGCGCACCATCGTCAGTGCAGCGGCGAGAGCGAACATGCCGAAGGCGATGCTGGTGGCGAGCATCACTATTGCGCCCCCCCGGCTATTCCGATCGAGCCGGCGGACAGGAGATCCTCGGCCGCCCGGGTTGCGATCTCGATCAGCGGTTGGCCACCAAAGCCGATCGCGAGGCTCACCACGACCAGGCCGGCCGTCGCACCAATCATGGCGCGGCTCGGGCGTCCCACCAGATTCGTCGTCGGGCCGCCCCAAAACGCGCCCGACCAGATCTTCGTCATGGAGAACAAGGTGAGAACGCTGGCGAACAGCGAAACACCCACCACCGCCCACTGCCCGGCGCTGAAGCCGGCCTGGACCAGGGCGAGCTTGCCGACGAAACCAGAGAATGGAGGCAACCCGGCGAGGCTCAACGCCGCTGGGAGGAAGAGAACAGCGATGATTGGATAGCGGTGGAGCACCCCGCTCACATCGTTGAGACGACCGGTGCCAGACGCTGCCTCGACGAGTCCCCCGACGAGGAACATCACGGTCTTCACCACGATCTGGTGCACGATGAACACGATTGCCGCGGCCAGTCCGGCAACCGTGAAGAACCCGAGCCCCATGATCATGTACCCGATCTGGCTGATGATGTGAAACGACAGAATCCGCTTGATGTCCCCCTGGGCGATGGCGCCGAGAACCCCCACGACCATCGTCAGGCCGGCCACAGCAAGGATCAGTTCGGACGGACCCTCGGAGGGGAAGAGGAGCGTCTGAGTACGGACGATTGCGTACACCCCGACCTTGGTGAGGAGACCGGCAAAGATCGCCGTCACTGGCGTCACCGCCGTCGGATATGAGTCGGGCAGCCAGAAGAACAGGGGAAAGATGGCGGCCTTGATGCCAAAGACGACAAAGAACAGCCAGCCGATACCGGCTCTCGTGCCAGGGTCGAGTTCCTGGAACCGAACCGCCAACTCACTCAGCGTGACCGTGCCGGCTGCTGCATAGGTGAGGCCGACCCCGATCAGGAAGAGACCGGACGCCACCAACCCCACGACCACGTAGGTCATCGTGGCGCGCACCTGGGCGGCTCCGGCTCGATGGGTGATCAGCACGTAGCTCGCCGTCAACATGATCTCGAAGGCAACGAACAGCGTGAACAGGTCGCCGGTGAGGAAGGCCAGTGCAACACCCGCCGCCAGGGTTTGATATACGGCATGGAAGGCCGGGAAGGCGTCGTCTGTGTCGGTCTGGCCGACGGCGAATACCAGGACGCCGAACAGCGCCGTTGTTGACACGGCCAGCATCAGCGCGGAGAACCGGTCGGCTATCAGCTCGATGCCGATGGGTGCCTCCCATCCCCCAACGGCGACCGTGATCGTGCCGTCGGTGTCTGCGGCGACGAGCACGATGATTGACATGACGACCGAAGCCAGTGACGCCACGATCGACACGGTCTGGCGCCACCGCAGGCGCGGGAGCAGCAGCAGGATGCCGACCGCGGTGAGCGGCATGACGACGAGGAGGGCGACAGCTGTGGTCATGGTGAGCCCGATCCGGGGCCGGCCGCGATACGGCGGTCCTCGAGGTCGTCCTCGACGGCATCCGAGGTGGTGAGGACATAGCTGCGATAGGCCAGGGCCAGGAGGAAGGCTGTGACGCCGAACGTGATGACGATCGCAGTGAGGACCAGGGCCTGCGGGAGTGGATCCGAGATCGGCGCGGAACTGCCGTCGAGGACCGGCGCGGCTCCCGGTGGACCACCCGCACCGAGGATCACGAGGTTGGCGCCGTGGGCGATGAGGCCCAGCCCGATCACGATGCGTGTCAGCAAACGCTGCAACAACAGGTAGGTCCCGGCTGCGACCAGCGCGCCTGCAGTAACTGCCAGTACGACGCTCATGCCGACTCCTGTTCGGCGCCACCGAGCCGCAGGATCACCGTGGCGACAAGCCCGACGACGATCAGATAGACGCCTACGTCGAAGAGCAGCGACGAGCCGACAGAGAGCTTCCCAAGCCAGCCGAGGTCGAGAGTCAGCTTCCCTGCGTCGAGAAGAGCGGATCCGAAAACCATTCCGCCCAGCGCCGTGAACACGGCCGTGGCGAGGCCCAGCCCCAGGATGGTGTCCGAACGTACCGGCAGGATCGCCTCGACTGCAGGCCGGCCGGCGGCGACGAACACGACAAGGAGGGCGCTCCCGGCGAGCAAGCCGCCCACGAAACCGCCTCCCGGCGAGTCGTGCCCCACGACGAGTAGGAATAGAGACACGACCACCAGCGTGGGCACCATCGTGCGCGAACCGGTCTCAATGAGCGGTGAGCTCTTGATCCTCATTGCTCTCCGTCCGACGTGGTGCGGAGGCCGCGAACGAGGACCGTCACGCCGATGGCGGCCACTGCGAGGACCGTGATTTCACCGAGCGTGTCGAGGGCGCGAAAGTCGGTGAGGATGACGTTGACGACGTTGCTGCCTCCGGCCTCGGGAGCGAGTTGGGCATATGTCTCAGCGAGGTTCTCGCCAACGCGCTGGCGAGACGCCACCAGGGCCGCGCCAGCTACGAAGACGCCAACCCCGAGGGCGATCCCGAGGCGGAGTGCCCCGGTGATCCGACCTCGCTCCATCTCGAACCCGCGAGGCACCTTGGACAACACGAACGCGAAGATCGCCACGGTGATCGTCTCCACGAGCAGCAGTGTGAGCGCCAGGTCGGGGGCGGCGTAGACGACGAAGAGGCCGGCCATCGAGTAGCCGACGGCTCCGAGGAGCAGGACGGCTACCAGTCGGCTCGATGCTCGCGTAGCGGCGATGGCGGCCACGATTCCCAGTGCAGCCAGGGCCAGTTCTCCCGTGGAGACGCTGAATGGCTGCAGGTCGATCTCGGTGCCCGACGCAACCCACGCCACAGTGGGGACGACAGTGGCTGTGGTGAGGATCACGGCCAGGTATACGGGCAGCGAGCCGTTCTGGAAGAAGCCTGTGACACGGTCGGCAACGGCGTTCAGCTGAGAAACGGCGCCGCGATAGGAACCCTCGCTCGAGGGAAGCCGGTTGGTCACCGACCCGACCCGATCCAGTCTCCTGCCCACGAGGTCTCGTCTCCAATGCACGAGAACGCCGCCGACGATCACTGCGGCCGACACCGCAACAGCCGGCTTCCATCCCGGGATGAGCGGCAGTTTGCCCGGTGAGAACTCGGAGACGAAGCGGTTGACGATTCCGGGGAAGAACCCCGTGAGTACGCCGGCCATCGACAGCACGAGCGGCGGCAGGAGCAGACCGAGCCGGGCTGCGGGAGCGTCGGCACCTGAGTGATCGGTCTCGGGCGAAACGGGCTTTTCGGCGAACGCGCCCCACACGAAGCGCAGTGAGTAGGCGACGGTCGCAGTCGACGCCAGAGCAATGACGGCCAGTGGCACCCATTCGCCAGTGTCGATCAGTGCTGAGAATGCTGCCTCTTTGGTCACGAAGCCGATGAGAGGCGGTATCCCTGCCATCGAGGCTGCCGCGACCATGCCGGTCACGGCCAGGAGCGGCCTGCGCCTGCCAAGGCCCGACAGGATCCGGATGTCGCGGGTGCCTGCCGTGGCGTCGATGGCCCCGGTCGTCAAGAACAACGCCGACTTGAAGACGGCATGGGCCACGAGAACAGCAAGCGCGGCGTGCAGCACCGATGCTGTTCCTGCCCCCACCAGTGCCGTGATGAACCCGAGCTGGCTGACGGTGCTGTGAGCCAGTAGCAGCTTGAGATCGGTTTGGCGGAGCGCCCGCCATGCCCCGATCACCATTGTGGTGAGGCCCACACTCACGACGATCGGGGTCCACAGGGGGTCGGCGGCGAATCCCGGAGAGAGCCGCAGCAGCAGGAAGATCCCCGCCTTCACCATCGTCGCCGAGTGCAAGTATGCGCTGGCCGGAGTCGGGGCTGACATGGCCCCCGGGAGCCAGAAGTGGAAGGGTGCCTGGGCGGACTTGGTGAAGGCCCCAACGAATACCAGCAGAAGGCCTGCAGAGGCGATGCCGCCGCCCGGCGGGTTGGCGACCAGCTCCGTCAGTGAGGTCGTCCCCGCTTCCTGGCTCATCAGCACGAGGCCACCGAGGAGGGCCAAACCGCCGAGACCCGTGGTGAGCACTGCCTGAAGTGCGGCAGCGCGGGCACTTCCCTTCCTGTCTTCGAAGCCGATCAACAGGTACGAAGTGATGGTGGTCAGTTCCCAGAACACGAACAGGCCGTACACGTTGTCGGTGACGACGAGGCCGCTCATCGCCGCACCAAAGAGGACGAGGAGAGCCAGGAAGCGTCGTGCCGACGTCAGATCGGTGAGGTAGTTGGCAGAGAACACAGCAATCGCTACGCCAATGCTCGAGATCAGCCCGAGGAATGTCAGAGCCAGGGCGTCCACCCGCACGTCGAACGCAACGCCGAGCGCGGGGATCCACTCGATGGACGTCGCAACCGGTTGTCCGTCGACGACGCCTCCATTCGCCGCCGCGGCCACCCACACGGCCATCGCCGCAAGGGGAGCAGCCGCCAGCAGGCCAATCCCGACGCGACTACGCCTCACCACTATGAGGCCGGCGGCAGCAACAACGTGCGCTGCCACGATGACCAGGAGAGAACCAGACACCTAAACCCTGTTTTCTGTGTTACGTTTTATGATTGACGAAAGAGATTACGTATGATACGGTGATTACACAAGTTGATTTCACGACTCACATTTCGTTGGTCGTGGGCCGTACCTGGAGGTGAGTTCAGATGAAGCGATTCAAGGACATTCTCGTGATAGCTCCGAGGGACGTGGACATGCGGAAGCCACTTCAAGCAGCAGCGAGTCTTGCAGCCTCCAACAACGCTCGAGTCACTCTGTTCGACTCCCTTGGACCACTCCGCTTCGGGCGGGGAGCTGTTCTTCCCGGGTACAAGCCAGACGACGTCCATCAGTTGATGGAGCAGGCCCGGCGGGCCGAGCTCGAGGCCCTGGCTGCCGAGGTTCCCCACGCTCGTGTCCACGTCGACGTGGGCACTGGGCGAGGCTTCATCGAAATCATCCGTCGTGTCCAGGAGCGTGGGCATGACCTCGTGATTGCTCCACCCGACCAGCCGGGCGGCCTCGTTGGATTTGCCCGGGCCTCCACAACGATGCACCTCCTGAGGAAATGCCCTGTTCCGGTATGGGTGATCAGACCCGAGGTTCCCAGCACGGGCGACGTGCTCGCTGCCGTCGGGCCGTTCGAAGAGGGAACGCCCACACCGCTCGATCGCAAGATCGTTGAGCTCGGCTCGTCGCTCGCAGCCCAGCGGCGCGGAGATTTCCACCTCGTCCACGCCTGGAGCCTCGAAGGAGAGAGCCTGCTTCGCAACGGCCGGGTGAAGATGCCGGCGTCCGAAGTAGACCAACTGGTGAGCGAAGCCCGACTGATGGCCGAGGACGGAACAGCAAAGCTGCTCGCTGAGGTCGGTCTGGGCACGGACGAGGTCACGGCGCACGTGGTCGAGGGCCGGCCAGTGACGGCCATCGGTCAGATCGCCGGTTCCATCGATGCCGGCGTGGTCGTCATGGGAACCCTGTCGCGAACCGGCGTCTCCGGGCTGATCATGGGCAACACCGCCGAGTCGACGCTGGGGAATCTCAGAGCGAGCGTCATGGCCGTGAAACCCGAGGACTTCAAGACCCCGATCGAATCAACCCGTTCGCTGTTGTCGCTCAGCACGGACGAGATGTAAGGAGGAGCCATGCAGAAGAAACACATCGATCGCGAACTGATCTCAGGCCTCGTATTTCTGACCCTGATCTTTGTCGGGTTGTTGGCAAACGCCTACTTCGCCTAAGTCAGACCAGCGCATTTCATTTCACGTAAGAGAGGCCATATGATGCTCCGGATGGAACCCTCTGGATGGACGTTCTTGACCAATCACAGCCATGTGCTGCTGTGTATCGCCGACGATCCCGAGATCAGACTTCGTGACGTCGCCGTGAAGGTTGGGATCACTGAGCGGGCTGTGCAACGTATCGTCGCCGAACTGGAGACGTACGGCTGTTTGAGCCATGAGAAGGTCGGTCGTCGCAACCGGTACGAGGTGCACATCGATCTGCCGCTTCGCCATCCGCTTGAGGACCATCTCGAGCTCGGAGCTCTTCTCCGGGTCCTCACCGGCCGCAACTAGAACCCAATCATGGAGAC
>JABDMN010000095.1 GCA_013001485.1 Acidimicrobiia bacterium | reverse complement strand
CAGGCGTCGGTCGCCGCGTTGACTCGTCTTTGGATCGGGGTCAGGAATGCGACGACGCTGGCAGCGAGCGACAACCTCGTCGGCTCGCCGGAGCTGCTCAAAGCGCTCGATGCGGCCTTCGCCTTGCCCGAGCCCCGGCAGGGTTGGTACTACTGAAGTAGTTGCTAGTTGCTAGTCCCTAGTCCCTAGCAAGAGAGCGGGTACTCGTAGCGGTAGCTGTTCTAGCTGCCGATGCGGGTGGCGAAGCCGTCTACCTGGGACGGCAGGCCTCGCCCGACGGCATCGCGGATGACGCTGAAGAACATGGACGAGAGCAGACCCTTGGCCTCGATGTTCAGTGTTACGACCAGTTCTGTGGCTTCGTCGTCCCCGTCGAGCTCGGTGCTGATGAATCCCGTCATCTCGCCGGCGTCGAGCGCGAACCCCAGCTTCTCGAGCTCCTCGAAGCGGTTTCGCACCGCCGTTCCCTTGAACGATCGGGGGCCGACCGATGTCGACCACTGGAACGAGGCGAGGCCGTTGTCGTCGTAGACAGGGTCGCTCACAGACTCGACGGGGCCGATGTGGGCCCACGTCTCCGCCTCGTTGAGCTGTGCCCAGACGTGAGCGGTGTCGCGAGGGATCGAGACCTGATGGGAGAAGAACTCGGCCGGCATCGGCGGGAGGCTACCCGCTCAGTCGACTGTCCATGTGCCGGCCGAGGTCAGAAGCTTGCCGAGATCGCCCTCGCCGCGCTTCTCCAATGCTGCGTCGAGCTGGGAAGCCATCATCGAGCCGTAGTGCTCACGCTCTACCTGTCGGAACACACCGATCGGGGTCGGACCACTCGGGCCGTGGGCGAGCCGGCTCAGGGCAAAGGCCATAGACGGATCCGGGTTGGCCGCCTGGTGAACGTGAATGGCATCCATGCCGACCTCGGCGACCTCCACGATGCGAGCCCCGCCCGGGGTCATGCTGACCCCGTATTCCTGGTTCACTCCGAACAGGATCGGCTTGCCATCCTCGAGGTAGATCCGGTTGGCGTCCCTGTCCTCGCGTCCGGTGAGCGTGAGGAAGGCCTTGTCGTTGAAGACGTTGCAGTTCTGATAGATCTCGATGAAGGCCGAGCCCTTGTGCTCGTATGCAGCCTGGAGCATCGATGTCGTGTGTTTGCGGTCCATGTCGATCGTCCGTGCCACGAAGGTCGCTTCGGCGCCAAGGACTACGGAGATCGGGTTGAACGGATAATCGATGGAACCCATGGGCGATGTCTTCGTCAGTTTCCCGATCTCGCTCGTGGGCGAGTACTGCCCCTTGGTGAGGCCGTAGATCTGGTTGTTGAACAGCAAGATCTTGATGTTGACGTTGCGGCGCATCGCATGGATGAGGTGATTTCCGCCGATCGAAAGCGAATCTCCGTCACCGGTGATGACCCACACCGTGAGGTCCGGGTTGGCCGTGGCTACGCCAGAGGCGATGGCGGGCGCCCGACCATGGATCGAGTGCATGCCGTACGTGTTCATGTAATACGGGAAGCGAGAAGCACAGCCGATACCCGAGATGAACACGTGCCTTTCGCGTTCCAGGTCGAGCGTTGCGAGGAACGTCTGAACCGACGCCAGGATCGTGTAGTCACCGCAGCCCGGGCACCAGCGAACTTCCTGGTCCGTCTGGAAGTCTGTCCGGGAGTATCCGGCTTCCTGCGTCGTCATTCTGCGATCTCCTTGATCTTCGCCTCGATCTCGGATGCCATGAATGGCAGCCCCTGGATCTTCGGGTAGGTCACGACGTCCTTCAGATACGTCGATCTGATGAGCGTGGCCAGCTGACCCCGGTTGAGCTCGGGTACCAGCACCGTGTCGAACGAATCGAGGATCTGCCCGAGGTTGGCCGGCAGCGGGTGGATGTACCGCAAGTGAGCGTGGGCCACTTTGAGGCCTGCCTCGTTCGACCGGTTCACCGCTTCACGCACCGCCCCAAAGGTCGACCCCCATGCGAGCACGAGCGTGTCGGCATCGTCCGGGCCATGCACCTGCTGGTGCGGGATGTCGTCGGCGATGCCAGCGATCTTCTGCTCTCGCAGGATGGTCATGTTCTCGTGGTTCATCGGGTCGTACTCGACGTTGCCCGTGAGCTCGTTCTTCTCGAGACCGCCCAAACGGTGCTCCAGCCCAGGTGTGCCCGGAACTGCCCACGGCCGAGCCAACGTGTCGTCGTTCCGTTTGTACGGGAAGAACGCGGCCTCTCCGTCGTCGTCGGTGCCGTTGGCTGCGGTCGCCAGTGTCACGGGGAAGGTGGGCAGGTCGGCGACATCGGGCAGGCGCCATGGTTCCGAGGAGTTCCCGATGTAGCCGTCCGACAACAGGATGACCGGAGTCATGTACTTGGTGGCCAGGCGGCATGCCTCCATGGCGGTCTCAAATGCGTCCGATGGTGTTGCGGCCGCGATCACCGGTAGCGGTGCCTCGCCGTGGCGCCCGTAGAGCGACATGAGCAGATCGGCCTGTTCTGTCTTGGTGGGCATGCCCGTTGAGGGGCCGGCTCGCTGCACGTTCAATATCACGAGCGGGAGCTCGGTGATCAGCGCCAGGGAGATGGTCTCGCTCTTGAGAGCCACACCGGGGCCTGAGGTCCCGGTCACGCCGAGCTGGCCGGCGAATGAGGCGCCCAGCGCCACTCCAACTGCAGCGATTTCGTCTTCAGCCTGGAAAGTGCGGACGCCGAAGTTCTTGTGCTTCGCCAGCTCTTCGAGAACAGTCGAAGCGGGAGTGATGGGGTAGGAGCCGTAGAACAGCCGCAGATCGGCAGCGCGGGAACCGGCCAGCAATCCCCAGGCGACGGCCTGGTTCCCGGTGATGTTGGTGTAGGTGCCCGGAACGAGCGCTGCTTTGTCCACCTCGATCGTGAAGTGGAACTCCTCGGTGGTCACGCCGAAGTTGAAGCCTGCTTTGAGCGCGGCAATGTTGGCGGCGGCGACCTCGGGGTTCTTGGCGAACTTCTCTGTGACCCAGTTCTCGACGGTGTCGGTCGGTCGGTTGAACATCCACGAAACCAGCCCGAGGGCGAAGAAGTTCTTCGATCGCAGCACGCCGCGTCCAGTGACGCCCGTCCCGGCGACGGCGAGTTTCGTGAGCTCCTCCATGGGTGCGCTGAGCACGTGGTAGCCCTTGAGGTCGCCATTCTCGAGCGGGTTGGTCTCGTACCCGGCCTTGGTGAGGTTGCGGTCCACGAAGGCATCGCTGTTCACCAGCAGGAGTCCGCCCTTGCGGAGGTCGCCAATGTGGGCCTTGAGTGCTGCCGGGTTCATAGCGACGAGGACGTCCGGCGCATCGCCAGGAGTGAGGATGTCGGTGTCAGCGATCTGTACCTGGAACGACGACACCCCGGGCAGCGTGCCTTGTGGTGCGCGGATCTCTGCGGGGAAGTTTGGAAGCGTGGCGAGGTCGTTGCCGAACAACGCACTGGCGGCTGTGAATCTGGTTCCGGCGAGCTGCATGCCGTCGCCCGAGTCGCCGGCGAATCGGAGCACGATCCGGTCCCGGCGGTCGATCGTGGGTGCTGTCTCAGCCATGGTTCTCTCCCGCCTCTCGGGAGACGTGGTCTGGCCTCATTTGTCTCTAATCCTCCGTTGGTGAGGCGCACATCCTATGTCACTCTCGGTGAGATTCAGACGATCCTCGGATCAGGCGGCGCGGTCGCCTGTCGCCGCGATCTCGGCCCGTTCTAGGGCCAGCCCGATGGCGAGCAAACGGCGCTCCGAGCCGGCACCTCCAATGAGCTGCAGCGAAGGAGGTGGAAGTCCCGGAGCTTTGAGTGGCAGCGCCAGGGCGGGGAGACCCAGGTGATTGACGAGGGCAGTGAAGTGCGACAGGACCGTCCGGTAATGGAGGCTGGTTCCGCCGACGTCGATCATGTCTTCGCCGATCCGCTTGGTCATTGCTCCGACTGTCGGCGTTGCCAACACGTCGACATCCTGGAACGCGCTCGCCGCGGTCGAGCGACTGGCGGCTCTCCACCGGAGCGACTCGGCATGCTCGGCGGGTGATACGGCGAGAGCGGCCGCCAGGCGGTCACGGATCTGAGGCCCGTAACGAGACGGATCGGACTCGAACCAACCGCGATGGATCCCTGCGACCTCGAAGTTGGCGCCAGGGCTGATGAGACCGGGCGGCTCAAGATCAGCGAGGTCGATCTCGGTGATGCGGGCACCGAGATCAGCCATGTGATCGAGAGCGTCGACGAAGGCTTCGCGTACCTCGGGAGTGGTCGGGCCCGTAACCCACGGATGGGGGACACCGACGCGAACCCCGCTGATTGGGGCCGGCTCCGGTGCAGTTAGCGACGCCGACCCGGTGAGAGCGGCGTGGATGATGGAGGCGTCAGCGACTGATGCGGCAATCGGGCCCACGGTGTCGAGGCTCGGTGCCAAAGGGAACACCCCCGAGGTGTCAATAGAACCGTGGGTGACCTTGAGCCCCACCACTCCGCACAAGGCGGCGGGCACCCGGACCGATCCCCCGGTGTCGGTCCCGATGGCTGCAGGCACGACCCCGGCTACGACTGCCGCAGCACTGCCCCCTGATGACCCGCCTGCCGACGTCGCCGGGTCGAGCGGGTTGCGCACCGGGCCAAACCAATCGTTCTCCGACGAGAACCCAAACGCGAACTCGTGAAGATTTGTGCGTCCGAGCAGCGTGACGCCCGCCGCTTCGAGATTGCGTAGGCAGGGTGCGGTGCTCGAAGCGGGCTCTCGTAAGAAGGATGAGCCTGCGGTGGTGGCGAGGCTGGCCTGATCGATGAGATCCTTCACGGCGACGGCTATGCCGCTCAGCGGTCCCGATCCAACGGTCGACGTCTCCGGCAGCTGGGTGAAGGCGTTGGTAGTGAGCTGGGACCTACGGGCTCTGGAGAGAGCCTCCGAAACCAGTTCCGCAGTCGATGCCTGACCGGTGGCGACGCGTTCGAGGTCGGCGTCGATCACTCCCAGGTCACGTCCCGGCTCTCCGGGAACACCGAGATCCACGGTCGTCCCGGGGGAATCTGGAGCTCGCTGCCGTCCTCGGCGACGAGCTCGAAGGGCACGTCGATGGATCCCCGGTTCCAGGTCCCGGTCACCACCTTCCCCTGCGAGAAGACGAGGACATCACCGGTTCCGATTGTGTCGATCGAAGGCAACACGCCGCTGCCCCCCGGCGGTCCCGCCAGGTAGTAGCGCCCCTTGATCACGACGAGGGTGTCGAACGCCACGTGGTCGGAGTCGCCGTCGATGTCGAGCCACGAATGTGCAGCCCCCTGGTCGTAGCGGAGGTACCGCTCGCCATCCCACTCCCAGCGGACCTCGTGGCGGTCCGCCCAATCGAATGTGATGTCGGTTGCGGCTTCTCCTTCGAGCTCGATGTCGGCGAAATCGAAGATGGTCGGTGGCGGGTCATCGGGGAATCTGTACGGCGGGGCGTCGGCGATCTCGCGCATCTCGACCGTGTTCCCGTACAGGTTGTGAGGAGCCCGGCGAGCCGAGATTCGTCGAGTTCCGAGCGTCTCGTTGGACAGGTAGTTGGTGCCCTGCGCCCGAATACCGGCAGCGACCCAACCCGCAGCGCCGGCGGTCATGAACGTGGCACCGAGGTACACGACGAGTTCGGGATCGGTCGGGCGTCCCGAGCGAATTGGGCCTACGTACCCGGAGTCTGTGTGGTGGAACAGAGCGAGGAAGCGCGTAATCCCCGATTCGACGCGGATCTCGTACACAGCGTCGGCTTCCTGGAGTCCGGACTGCGGTCGTGCGTTCGGGTGGTTGTCGATCTTGATGCCGATCACCCGTCGATCGAGCGACTCGGCGTCCTCGACCGGCAGCCCGTTCAGCGGGGAGGTTGGCAACGGAATCGTCGTCGTGGTGGTGGTCGTGGTCGTCGTCGTCGTGCTGGTGCTCGACGTTGTCGTTGTCGCCGCCGTGGTAGTCGCGGTGGGGGCCAACGTCGTGGTGTCGACGACCTCGTCTGTCGAGCTACATGCACCCGCGGCGATCGCGAGAACGAGGACGGGAATGAGTCGGCGGATCACGGCGAGGGAGTGTACCGACGCTTCGGTAACGTGCTCGTCATGCACCCCGCGGTCAATGAGATTCGTCAGGGCCTCACTGCCGCCGCCGATGCCAGCAAGGCCGGGCCGATGGCTGCCTACCTGAAGACCGACATGCCCTTTTACGGGGTGCAGACACCACAGCGCAGGCGCATCGTCAAAGCCGCGTTGATGGCCCATCCCGTTGCGAGCCGCTCCGAATACCGGGATGTCGTGGCCTCACTCTGGGAGTTGCCACATCGTGAGGAGAAGTACTGCGCCATCAGCATCGCCACCCGCTTTCAGGAGTACGTGACACCGGGGTCGATGCCGCTCTATAAGAAGATGATCGTGGAGGGCGCGTGGTGGGACCTCGTCGATGGACTCGCTTCCGATGCCGTCGGGTCGGTGCTGCTGCGTCACCGTGCCAAGACAACGGTGACGATGCGACGGTGGGTCGACGGTCCCGACATGTGGCTGCGTCGAACGGCGATCCTGTCGCAGCTACGTCACCGCGACCAAACGGACGCAGCGATGCTGTTCGACTTCTGCCTCCGACGGGCCTACGAGAAGGAGTTCTTCATCCGCAAGGCGATTGGATGGGCGCTTCGCGAATATGCCAAGACCGACGGTGATGCCGTCTACGACTACTGCGACCGCAACGGCGACCAACTCTCCGGGCTGTCACTTCGCGAAGCGACGAAACACCGCTAGCCGGAGCTCGCCATCAGGACCACGTCGATCGCATGTGCGGTCGTCCCGTCTTCCAGATCAACCGGACGCAAGACTCGCTCGAGAAGCCCGATATCCAGGTCGGAGAAGTCTCCGCGCAGCTCGTCTTCGGTGAACAGCACTTCGGCCATCGGTGGCCCGCCGACCCCTTCGGTGAGGTTGTCGCGGTGATGGGCCACGACGAACACCTTCCCGCCCGGAGACAGGCACCGCACCGCCAGGGCATGCGCTGCGGTCCTCATGGGCTCCGGGAAGTGGACGTAGGCGAGGACGACGAGATCGAAGCGACGGTCATCGGGTTCCCAGGTGAAGATGTCGTGATGGATGAACTCGGCCTCGACTCCTCGGCCTGCAGCCATGGCTCGTGCCTGCTCGGTGGCGACGCCAGACAACTCGACGCCTGTGACGGAATGGCCCTGTTCGGCCAGCCAGATGGCGTTGCGGCCTTGGCCAGAGGCCAGGTCGAGGGCCGTGCCGTGCGGGAGGTCGCTCAGGTACTCGATGAGGAACCGGTTGGGTCCGTCACCCCACAACGCTTCGCGTTCGGTGTATCGCTCATCCCACGATGCTTCTGAACCTCGGTCGGCCATGCGCCGAGACTAGAGCCGGGTGGTCAGTCGCTGGCCAGAGCGGCGATCAGTTCGCCTTCGACGGCGTCGGCGTGCTGGTGGTCGACCTGACAGGTGCCGGCATTGGCGTGACCACCGCCGTGGTACTGCAGCAAGAGGCGCCCGATGTTGGTCTCCGACGATCGGTTGAGGATCGACTTGCCGACGGCGAACACGGTGTTCTGCTTGCCCTTGCCCCAGATCACATGGATCGACACGTTGGTGTCGGGGAACATGGCGTAGATCATGAAGCGATTCCCGGCATGGATCGTCTCTACGTCGCGCAGGTCCAGCACGACCACATTGTCGTGGACCCGGGCGAGGCGCTTGAGCTGCTCTTTGAAGAGCGGCTGCTGCTCGAAGTACAGCTCCACACGGTCTCTGACGTCCGCCAACTGGAGGATTTCGTCGATGTCGTGGTCCTTGCAGTACTCGATGAGCTCCATCATCAGCTGGTAGTTGGAGATGCGGAACTCACGGAACCGACCAAGACCGGTGCGGGGGTCCATCAGGAAATTGAGGAGCGTCCAACCTTCGGGGTGCATGATGTCCTCGAGGCTGTAATCGGCGGAATCCGCTTGATCGACTGCCTCCATCATGCCGAGCCACCGCTCGGGGAACCGTTCGGCCCCTCCGTAGTGGTCCCACACCACCCGGGCAGCCGACTTGGCTCCGGCGTCGATGATGTGGTTGTCGGCGATCACCTCGTTGCGGAGGGTCTCGGAGAAGTGATGGTCGAAGGCGAGGTGCACGCCCTCGACGTATGGCAGGTTCGTGGTGATGTCCCGATCGGTGATCTCGATGAGGCCGTCCTGCATGTCCTTGGGGTGGACGAACAGGATGTCGTCGATCATGTCCATGTCGCGAAAGAGCACTGCGCACACGAGGCCGTCGAAGTCACTTCGTGTGACCAGGCGATATCGATCTGTCATCCGTGTCCCCTGCGGTCTCGGGTAGTAGGTCTTTCCAGTATCGGGAAGCCGTTCGGGGCACTTGAGAAGGAATTGCGTCTACAGGAGACGAAGGCGTGGCCAGTAGACGGCGCGCACGCGCCACCGGATCAGGCCCACGACGACGGGCCCTACGTGACGGCTGTCCCCGGAGGAGCGACCCCGGCCGTCGCCAAGGCAGAAGACCTCGTCGCCGGCCAACGACCACTCACCATCCGGGAATGTCGGACCATCGGCCCACGGCTCGGCGAGTGTCTCGCCATCGATGTGTACCTGGCCACCCGCTATCGAGATCACCTGCCCAGGCAGCCCGATGACTCTTTTCACGAGGTCGATGTCACCCAGCGGGTAGACCACGACGTCGCCACGGTGCGGGCGTCGCATCCGGGTCGCCACGATCCAGTCTCCTGGCTCGAGCGTCGGCGCCATCGACGCTTCGGCCACCTCGAACCGTGCGATGCGCTGTCTCGCCAGACCGCCGACGACGATCGCGGCACCCAGGACGGCACCGAGTCGGGGGAGTCGCATGGCATCAGGTTACGGCCCGTTCCCTACCAACGACCGCTGGGTAGGGTGACGAACGAACAATCCCCGACAAGGAAGGTGTCATGCGTCTTCGTCACCTCATGAAGCCCCGCCGCACGGTCCACGCCCACTGCCACGTCCCCTGCGGCATCTACGACCCGGTCTTTGCCCAGAACGCCGCCGAGACCGTCGAGAAGATGGTCACGCAGCTTCTCGAGCTCGATGCTCCGGGCGCCGACGCCTCGAGCGCTGAGAAGGTCGCATTCCACCAATCGGTAACGCGGCGGGTCGAGAACAAAGAAGAGCACGCCAAGAAGGTGAAGTACGAGCTGCTCGACGTGCTGTGGACTCAGTACTTCAAGCCGGCTCACGTCGAGCGTTGGCCCGACCTCCACGACAAGTTCTTCAACGCCGGCCATCTCGCCACCCAGAACATGCAGGAGATCTCCGCCGAGAAGGCGAAGGCCTTGCGCGACGCCGTCGACGAGATCGCAGCGATCTTCCACGAGTCGAAGAGTTAGTCCCTAGTTCCTAGTCCCTAGTCCCTAGTCCCTAGTCCCTAGCTGGTGGCTGGTAGCTGGTGGCCGGTAGCCAATCCTTATTCCCTAGTCCCTAGCTCGGCTGGACGAGGGGCTACCAAGGTGTAGCCGGCTAGGGCGCCGGCTATGGCTACGGCGGCGAATGCTGCGGTTCCTGCCAGCACAGCGCTCACTGCACCGGCGAACCCTGTCGGGTCGATGACCTGGCCGACCAGCCAGGCGCCTCCCCATGCGGCGAACCCTGCCACCACGGCAAGAGGGAACGAGCGGAAGGCGACCCTGCCGAGTTTGGCGAGACGTTCCAGCCCGACGGTCGAGTACCACAGCCAGGCCAGCACCACGGTGTAGAGGCCCAGCACGGCGACGGATGCCAACGCCACCCCACGCAACCCGAGGCGTGCCTCGAGAGCGAAGTAGATGGGAATGGCCACCACGGTGGCGGCGGTCCCAACTACAACAGGAGTCCACATCTGTCGTCTCGCATAGAACGCTCTGGTCACGATCTGGAGGACACCCCAGATCGGGATGGCCAGTGCGTAGAAGAACAGCGCCGATGCCGTTTCGATCGTGTCGTCGGCCGTGAAGCGGACCCGCTCGAACAGCACCTGGATCACCGGGATCGACAGCGCGGTGAGCAAGGCGGCGGCCGCCATCGACAACGCCAGCACGTAGCCCACGGTCTTGTCGACCGTGTCAGCCATCGCCTGCTTCTTGCCGGCAGCGAAGAGGCGTGCCAGTGCTGGATATGCGGCGACGCCTGCGGCCTGGGCGATCACGCCTATCGGGACGAACATCGTGCGACGGGCGTACTGCAGATGCGTCTGGGCACCGTCACCTACCCGGTCGCCAAACACCGACATGAACGTTTCGTCGAGAACGACGATCGATTGGCCGATCATCAGCGGGATTGCGATGGCGAAGTACTCGCGCATCACCGGATGGCTCAGCGTCTCGGGTCGAGTCATTCGCATGCCTGCCCGCTTGGCGCCCAGCCACTGGACACCGAAGTTGCCAATGGCTGCCCCAACCAGCACACCCCAGACGAACCCCACCGGACTTGGTTCCCAGATGACGGCGTGGATTACGCCTCCGCCGATGATGCCGAGGTTGTAGATGATGGGCGCCAACGTCGGGATCACGAACTGGCCCTTCGAATACTGAACCGCAGTGAATAACGCTCCGGCCACGAAGAACACTTGAGCCGGCAGCACGATCCTTATGTACAGCACGGTCTCGGCGAGCTGGTCGGGCGTGAAATCGGGGTAGAGCCACTCGACGAGCGCTGGTGCGATCGCCATGCCGATGCCGACGAACACGACCATGGCCGCGGTCAGCGGCCAGAGGATCGCATTGAAGGCTGTCCAGCCGCCCTCCTCATCGTCGTCGGCGAGATAGCGAGCGAAGATCGGGATGAAGGTGATCGCGAGGAAGCCGCCGGCCAGCAGGTAGTTGAGGAAGTCCGGAATGCGGAAGGCGGCCACGTATTGGTCGGTGACGCCGTCGGCTCCGAGCATGCCGGCGAAGAAGCTCTCGCGGAACACGCCGAGGATGCGTGACAGCAGCACGCCACCCGACACGATGAGGGCGGAGACACCGATTCGGCGCCGGAGGGTGGTCTCGTCCACCACGGCACGCTACCCGGGGTTGTCAGGTCTCCCCGGTCACGTCGCGACGTGACAACAGTTGGGAAGCAATGACCACCCCGAGAATCAGGAGGATCGCGACCTTGACGATGGCGCCGCCAAGCCCCGGTGACACAGACCCGAGGCCGTAGCCCTCGACGTCGATGAGGATTCGGGTTCGCACCATCCCGGCAAAGCCCGAAAAGCCGATCCGCCACAGCGACGTTGGTGCCAGACCTTCGAGTCCGCCGGCGATCGACTCCCAGATGAAGACGTAGACGAGACCGATGATGACGGCACGTCGCACTAGATAGCCAAGCGGGACGAAGACGGCAACGTAGGCGGCTGTGGAGATGGCCAGCCCGACGATCGTTGGCACGAGCGTGGTCCAATCGTCGGCTGCCAGGGCGTAGGCAATTGCCAGCAGCCCTCCGGATGTGGCGGAGATGGCAAACGCGGCAAGCCAGGCGGCAACCATCTTCGCTGCAACGACCACCCACCTCGGCACCGGCTTGAGCAGAAGGAACGACAG